>CAZEPC010000029.1:0-21898 GCA_964513765.1 uncultured archaeon | reverse complement strand
CGAAATTCATCCCCACCCTAAAGTGATGGGGACTTCTTTCGCATTTCGTTAAAATTATATTTTGAAGGAGAACAAGACCAGGAATCATAAATACCCACGGTTGGAGTATCACATCCAGAATCCCGTTAAGATCATTGGCAAGTGTCAATAAATATACAACTCCCGCAAATGGTACCAGATGGACAAGGGAAAGAACTTTCCAAGGGCCTTGAGAAGGTAAGGTCATATCTTGAAGGCTTTTCACTAAAATAAATCCTCCAAGGATAACCCACGCCCCAATAAGACCCAACAAAAAGTAAACATTTGTCAAATTGGAAAAATATGAAATTTGATCGAGGGTGGTGTATTCACCGCTCTTAAACTGGGAGACGAACTGCCTAGTTTGGTTTAAAGCTAAATCCCCGTTTTCCACACTCGGTTCAATTTCGGTTCCCTCGTGCCATTCATTCCAAGATGTAATGGTAATCCAGTCCGGATTAAGAGAAATCGCCTTTTCCCATGCCATTTGATAGAAATCCCCTCCATCCCTTGATTCGGGTTCATTCCCATCTCTTACAACCGTGTCATTATAACCGGGTGCTACGGGAGCTGCAAATATTTGATCAAACTTTTTAGCCGCCCGTTTAATACCGAAAATGTCCTTAAAATACGTCCCATGATGAATGGGGGCATAACAATCATATTGATGGCTTCCACCAAAATGTTTATTATAATTTTCTTCTGTGCCCGGTCTATCCGCCATGTGGAAGAATTCCTTATTTTGGGCACTCATATTCGCCGAAACTTGAGTCCATACTTGAGCAGACACAGAACGGCTCACATAACTAAAAAGGACGGGTTTTCCATCCTCTTTCCAGATATAATCTTCATTTTCTGGGAGTGTAAATACTTCATAAATTGCCTCAAATTCGTTAACCATGAAATCGATGGCCTCTTCATCGGGCATCTTGTCTAAATCGTTCATAAAAATCTCAAAATACAAAGAAAAAGTCATATTAGAATTGATATCACGGGCCACATCCAACATCGTCTTGAAATTATCAAATTCAAATCCCTGTTGTCCCCAATAAGACACCACGAAAGAATCGATGCCCGCCCATTCTGCCATTTTTAGATGCTCTTCAATCACAGCAGGATCTGCCGAGTCATACCAACCGTATAAAGGAGTATTAACAGAACATGCATTTGTGGGAGGATACCAACCGCGTTTCGCCATATTCCAATGTCGCCAATCTCTATCATCCTTTACCGTCACATCACCTGTCTGAGAATAATCGGTGGTGTTGGAATACCAACCATAATAAAAAGCAGCAACCTTTTTATTCCCAGAATTTAATTTTTCTGAGTATGTTTGTGCCGGGGATATTTGGAAGGAGATAATGATAATTGTAGTAATCGTCAAAAAAGCTAAAGATATTTTTTGCCTGCGTTTCATATATATTTATATATATTCAATTTTTTAAAACATTAATCCTTGAGATGAAAGACAGAAAGGGAACAGAATATACAAGACTTGCCCAAGGCAATGAGGGCTCATGTGGTCGGAAACATCTTGAATATCAAATGAATATAAGCAATCTCCGTTTAGAAGGATCCCAATAATAGAGAAAAAATCATAGATTTCATCAAAAACGGGATAGAAATGTTCCTAGGGCTTAATTAATGAACGACTCAATTCGATTTTTCATAGAATGTAATGTTTTAACAAATCTCTTTTCATATTTTTTTCTATTTCTGTTGGAGATTTGCTTTCCAAAAGGGGGTATTGTGTCCTTCAATCCAAGGAATTCTTGTGCTAAAGAAATAATTTCATGTTCAATATCACTGCTCATCTTCTCTTGATCAATTCTGGAACGGGCCCTAATAAGCCGAAAACCGAAACTATTAAAAAACCCAGCACAATATTGTAACGGATTTTTGGCGATTTCAGGCTGCTTGAGCTCTTTTAAAGCATGGTCTATCCTTAATTGTAAATCCTTGAGTAAATCAATATTATTTTCAAGGGGAGAATCATTAAGCCCATATTCCCCGGACAATATCATCTTTTTTGAGGGATCCTCTAAAATTGCTTGAATTTTTTCAAAAAGATAAATGAATAAACTACGCAAACCAAACTGAGTTTCAATTATATTTTTACTGAAATTATTATAATCAACTAACAAATTATGGATTTTGAGGAAATGGTAATCAATGGCTGAGCGATCTTTTTTCTCCAAAATATGTTCTTTCATTCTCTTCAATCGATCCATTAAGCCTTGAAAAGTTCCATGAAGAAGAATCGGTGCAAAACCTTTCGGCAGATTTTCACTTCGGGCGATAATAGAATGCAACCGGTTTCCCAAATCTATCATAAACTCTTTTTCATTTTCAATAACTTTTCCTTGAAACGTGCGTTCCCCTTCCATTTTCAAGTATAAATTTATTTTTCAAAGTTAATAAAAGGATCGGAAAAAAGACACTTTTATTGTTCAACCTAGAATAATTAATTTCATATTCTTCAAGATAAGGCAGATATTATATATGATTGCTTCTCTTTATTCCATATGGCTAACAAGGATAATTTTGAAAACAAACTCTTCATGATTATTTCCTCACGAGATCGCTTAGTCCTAGAAGAATTAAGTTTCATGTATGCATTTAATTCCATCAAGAAAGAATGGTTTGGACAAGTAAGGGTCATTTTTTGGGGACCAGCCCAATTATTAATCATCGAAGATGAACCATTACAAGACTATTTAAAAGAAATGCAAGAGATAGGGGTTGAAACGTGGGCTTGTAAAAGATGTGCTGAAGATTTGGGTGTTGTTAAAGAATTAGAGTATTTAGACATCAAAATGGAATACGTAGGCGATATGTTAACCGAAATGCTCAAGAAGGGATGGAGACAATTAACATTTTAACGAAATGCGAAAGAATTCTCCATCCCTTTAGGGTAGGGATGAATGTTTTGCAACATTTTGATTGATTTCTGCAAATATTGGCTTGGTTTTGTGATAAACTCGCGATTAGGGCAATGACTCAAAAGTAATGAAAAATCTTTTCAACCAAAAGCAGCTTTTATTCATCATGGAGAACGGCAAACCAGAAAAAAAGGAAAATGATAGCAAAACTACTTTTCCTAAAGAAGAATTAGCCCAAAAGATAAAACGAAAAATATGGAAAGATGTTTATATACGGGTGGTCGCAATTTTCTATTTCTTTCAAGGATTCTATCAAGCAGGTGAAGCGTTATACATCACGAAATTTCTTACGGATTTTGCGGGTTTTGAGTATGATAGGATCGCACTAATCACGACTCTCGTAAATATCCCCCTTTTCTTAAAAATGTTTATCGGTCTAATCAGCGACAGAGTGCCTTTAGGTAAGTTAGGAAGAAGGCGGCCATATATTCTGATTGGTTCGCTAGCCTACATCCCTATTTTTACGTATATGTCTACTCTCAAGGATTACAACCCCACTTGGCTCATCCTCTTAGTATCGGGTAAATTTGCGTGGGTTTTGGTTGATTGCACATTAGACGCTCTCACAGTTGATATTACCCCTCTAGAGAAAATGGGTAAATTACAAGGGAGCGGTGCGGGCGGAAGGATGTTCGGGATGGCAGTGAGTACCTTGGTCATTTCGTCGATTGGTTCAGCAGTTGGGTGGGATAAAGCTATTTTGACAATTGGGATCATCGGGGCCATGCAAATGGTCGGGGCTATTTTCTTAAAGGAATCGGAAGAACTTTATAAAGAACCTTCACCATTAACGAAAGTGCTTAAAAAGACCTTCTCTAGCCCCCGATATTGGTACGGCTTTATATTTGCCGCAGTATTTATTTCATTGGGCGGAGTATATAATTTAGGAACCGCATACCTGAAAAAAGATTTGGGGGTCTCCGATCTAAAATTAGGATACGTGGCATTCATTTTTGGCCTCACCGCGGCGCTGGGAGCGGTTATATCGGGCTTTATGTGTGATAAATACGGGACAAAAAAAGTTGTCAAGTTCCTTTCAATAAGCCATTGGATTTTAATCCTCCCGTGGATATTTGTAAGGAATGATAGTTCGGCATTTCTGGTTTATCTTTCGGCCGCTACAATCGGTTTATCCTACGGAGCTTTGAGGCCACCCACATATAGAATATCCATGGAGTTATGTCCCCCTGAAATCGAAGGATTCATGTTCTCCACTTTGATGTCATTTGCAAATATCGGGGATTTTGCAATAGCGGTCCAAATTGTGGGATTGTTTACAAATTATATCCATATCACCTATGCATTTTACACATTAATCCCTATGGCGATAATTGCGGTGTTGATTCTGCCTAAGTTGGATGTATGGGAACCAGATAAAAGCAAAGATGGCAAGAACGGGAAATGATATAAGAATCCAAAAATCAAGGAAAAAACCCAAAAAATTTGATTTATTGCATATCTTCAATTTTTTGGATGGTTTTTTGACTAATTTTAATTTGGTTATTAAAGTGGTTTGTGATCCTGTTGAGGAATCCCGCTTTTTCTTTCTCCGATTCGTAATTGCCCATCAGTTCCTTTATCCATTCCATATTCTCCTCAATTTGAATGGGAATTTTCTCGCTATCATGTCTTGCAGCGTTTTGAGGGCATATCCGATGGCACTTTCCGCATCGAATACAAGATTCCATATTAATAACGGCATCATTTTCATCCATTGTAATTGCACCAACGGGGCAGTTTTCAACACAAATTCCGCATCCAACGCACATATCTTTGTTAATCCACGGCATTTTTTCATATCCTTTTGTTTTTGATATTTTTTTTGTAAAGGTCGTTACGAATAATTATTCATAAGTATAATAAAAACCATTGGAATTACTAAACTCTGATTCTATACATTTTTTATTTCTCTTTTTCTTTTATTGAATATAATATTATGCGCCCCAGATTCAAAAAATTCCAAAAAAGGATAAAAGAGATCTTACATAAACCCGAAACCGATATTTTGACTTTTCTCTCTTGCATTCAAGCCTTTAAAGGTTGCTTCAGCGAAGATAATAAGCGAGATTCCCGCGTTATTTCTGAGATATTAGACCCGATTGAGGAGGAGGCAAACCAGATCTTAGGGGAGGTAAGAGGACTTATAAGCATATCTGAACGGGAAAAGGAATTAAAAAAGATAAAAAAGAATTTAAAGCAAAAGTTACCCGATTTCACTAAACAGGAATTAATGAAACAATACCAAGATACTTGCGAAATTTATAAAAGTTGGAGAAAAGACAAGATAATCAAATCTATTGCAAAGAGCCAATTGCGGTCAAAACTGGAGAAACAGCTTTCGGAAAACACCAAAAAGGAGTTAATGCATAAATATTCCGGGCATTGCGAAATATATAAGAGTTGGAGGAAAGATAGACTTATCGAAACCATTGCTGACTTCCTTTTTGAAAATTTAAAAATTGAAGATAACATATAGAATTTGAAAATGAAGCGAAATTAACCTCAAAAATCTATAAAAACCAGGTTATCTCCCCATATCCCCTCAATTAGATTCATCTTTGGCTCTTTTAGGTATTAAATGAACGATTAATATTACTATGCAAGCAAGAATCAGTGAAATTATAAAAATAATCATTTCACCGAGTCTATCGGCGAGATAGCCAGATATGAGCTGAAAGATAAACCCGCCCATCCAGCCAAAGCTGAGAAGTCCCGCATATCCGACCCCAATCTTTTTGAAACTCACGTAATATGCAATTTCTGATTGAATTGAAATATAGACACTTACCAAAAAAAACCCAAGAGAAACCGAAAATATGATATCAAAAATAAACATATCAATATCAAGTAATATGAACAATAGGAGTGTAGGAATCTGTCCCATATAGAGGCGGTTTAAAAGTTTCCGAAATCCCCATTTTGCTTTAAACCTGCCGGAAAGATATACCCCAATCGTTCCAGAGATTATATATATTACATACAAAAATTCCGAAAATTCCGAGGAGAGGCCATCTCGATGAACTCTGAAGAATACAGTGTAGGTTTTTATAATGACTTCATTAGAAGCGGTATATACGAAAAATGCCAAATAAAGAAGCAGTATGATTCGTCTCTTCGATTTAGATCCCAAAGAACGTTTTTCTGAATTAGGAAGGTTATTTAAAGTATTTTCGTGCAGGTTTGAGGAAATCTTGTGTCGTTTTGAAAGACTTTCATCTTGATTTGAAGAAGTCTTGTGTTGGTTTTGGGGTGATTCGTTTTCTTCATTTAAGTTCCGATTGAGATCTTCAAATGGAAATTTCGGGATGATAAATAAGGCCGAAAAATAGATAATAGCAGCAATGACTCCCCATAATATCAAGGAGCTCCTCCAACCCTTGGGAGAAAGAGAAATTAATATTGCAGAAGAAATAATGGATAAGATTTTCCCCAAATCACCAAATGCCGCCATATTCGATTGATTTTGCTCTTTTCTTCCAGAATAAAGTTTGAGGCCAATAGAATATACTATCGCATGGACATAACTCAAGCCAACTCCATTTAATGTGGCTAATAGGAGCAATGAAATGAAATCTTCGGCCAAAAGGAGGAGAAAAACAGAAGAGGTCATAAAAGGAAGCCCAAAAAGATAAAGAAACTTTTCTTTCCCCCTGTCTACTAAATAGCCGTTAAAGACTTGAAAAAGGACCGTGGCACCCAAGTTAAACGCTAGAACCATACTTGTTTGCCAAAAGTCTAATCCAAACTCCTCATAAAACGTAGCCATCAAAGTAGGAATGAGAAATACAATGGCATCATTCACGAAATGATAGAAATTAAGTGCCCAATAGACTCGTTTTCTGAGTTTTTTGTAATTTGGATATTTATCATGCCAATTTTTGGATGCTATAGGCTCGTTTTTCATTCTTTTCTATGAAGAATAAGGCGAGAATCATTTTATATGTTTTTACAAAAGATCATAAAAAATTGGTGCAGAAAACAAAAAAGTACGAAAAAATCTAAGAAAAAAATTCAAAATTATACGTTCTTTAGAAGTTGTAATTAAAAGGGGGCACATTCTTTGATCTTTCGCATCTTTTCGGGAAACTTATATGCCAAAAATCCAAATCCTGCGATAATTACCACCGCAATTATAACACACACGGCGATCCCTGTACTCGTGGAAGGTTCTGCGGGAATTAAACCGCTAATGCTGTCAGCCTCCACAGTACCCCATTCTTGTAAAAGAGATACAATAGGATTTAGCATCATAACCATTGCACCAATTAATGCATTACCGATCATCTCTCCGGCACCGACAGCAATAATAGTCACCATCGCCAACAGTCCAATCAATAAACCAAATATAAACCAACCTGTCGTATCTATGGTTGATTCAAAGAATACCGCATTGAGTTTTTTTGTTATTTTTGCCATTTAAAATTCCTCCTCCTCTCCAAGATTATCCATCGTGGAATCTAAAATACTCGTCTTTTCACTGTCTTCCTCTTCCTCATCATCATATGTGAAGGATACGCTTTCTTCCTTTTCTTCGGCTTTTTCACCCTCTTCCTCATCTTCCTTATTCATTTTCCAATGAATCACGAAAGATTCTAAGAGTTCATATGCTTGAGGGATCAGTCGAAATACCACAAAGCCCATGAGAACAATAATATATGGTGTCAAGTCAATGGTCAATTCAACCATACCCACCATATTAAGGAACAAAACGCTACAGCCCGTTTGTATGAGAATAAACAATCCCGGGATCCGAATTGCGGTGCCCATGAGAGCTAGAACCCCCCTTCTGATGGAACCGGACCTCTTAGGAGAATATGCTTTGGCCCATTTAATCGATACCGAGACAATCCCCAACCAAATAATATAAAACAACATTGCATCAATATTACCGGGGGTCCCAAATAATTGGGCATCTCCTCCCCCTTCTCCGCCCAACATATCTGCGAGCATTGATGACAAAAAGCCATCAGGACTGAGTACTTGGCTAAAAATAAGATACGGAATCACGATCGAACGAATCGATCCACCTAATCCTACTAAAACTCCCCGGGTAAGGTTCTGTTTTATTGCCTTCTTTTCGGAATCATTCTTATCCTTATTTTGTTCTGTATCTTCTTTTTCATCATCGCTGGGTGCAAAGCTGTCATAATCATAATTATTATCGCCCATATTAATGACCTCCCCCGTCAGCATCTGGACCTATTTCCATTTGTTCGATATCAGGTGCCACTATATCAAGCGGAACAAGCCCTAATGCCGTCTTGAATGATATTTTCATTGCCATACTCACATTGTAAGTTTTTGTGTCAAAGTCAATTTCATCTGGAAAAGTAATGGTCAATAATTCATTTTGTCCTTCGGTAGTTTCTCCAGCAGCGATATCTCCAACATTGAGAGAGTTGGACCAAACTGTCACAACCTCGTCATTAAAGGTATCATTGATCTCCATCCCCAATTGAAGTTCATAGTTATACATTTGGAAATTGGAAGGGTTTTCAATGGAATAATTTACAGGGATGTTTAATTCCCCTCCACTTGGAGGACTGTCCATACCCATCTCGAGGGGGGGCGCCCCTCCCATCATCATACCCATAATACCCATAAAGCTGGATATCAGTGCGATTATTGGGAGGAAAAAGAGCATAATTTTTAAAAATCCTACCCCTAATCTTGTAATGTCTTTTATAAATTTCACCATTATGGTTCGCTTTAATTTATTTTAAAAAAATATAAAGCTTTTCTGTTAATATTATAGAAATTACGGAAATGTATGGTATGCTTCTAATTTAAAGTTAATAATAGAGCATTCTTATGGGATTTTTAGATTTATTTTGGACTGGTCTTGATTTTATTGGCGAAAGGTTTTTTTTCTCTGTTATTTTCAATAACTCATGCCAAAAAAAGCAAAATATTCTGGCAATGTAAGAATCGATACAGATGATTTTGAGGAACGGGATGTAGATACCGAATTCACCAAGAAAATGTGGTTAACTGATGGCGATATTCAAGAAGATCCCGATTTCCAAAGAGAATGTAAAGAGAAAATAGAACAATGGAAAAAAGCCATTTCAATAACAGCAAATCCAGATGATATTGTAGTCCATACTGTGGGCGAATCTCATATTGATTGTGCTTGGTTATGGAGATACGAGCAGACCCGGGAAAAAGCCTATAAAACATTCAAAAAGGCTTGTGAACACGCAGATCTATTTCCCGATAAATTTAATTTTGCTCTTTCCGAACCGCTATTACTTGAATGGGTAAAAGAAGACCATCCCGATTTATTTGCGGAAATTCAAGAAAAGGTAAAGGCGGGAAATATAGAATTAGTTGGTGGGTCTTATGTAGAACCCGATTGTATGATGCCGGCAGGGGAAGCGTTTTGCCGGATGAGATTGTATGGAATGAGATTTCTACGAGAACATTTTGGAATACTCCCAAAAGTAGAATGGTTTTTAGATTCTTTTGGATACAATTGGGGAATCCCTCAAATTTTGACCAAATCCGGAGCCAAATATTTCTGGACAACCAAAATTACATGGAATTACGATACCATATTTCCATTTGTAAATTTTTGGTGGGAAGGTCCCGATGGATCCCGAATTATCACCTGTAATTTTCAGATGGGGCCAGGACCCCTCGATAATTGGATGAAATGGGAAATTGGCAGACATCCCCTTAAAGCCGATGGGAAAAAGATATGGACCTATGAAGACGACTATGAAAATATCTATAAGCATGTAGAAGAAGATGAGATTTGTCCCCATGTGGGAAATTTCACAGGAAAGGGCGATGGAGGACATGGACCAACCCATCAAGAAGTTGCGGTCCAAAATGAATATTGCAAGGATCCCATGTTTCAATGGAGCCGAGTGCATGATTTCTATGAGGGAATTGAAAAATGGAGTGATCGATTCCCAGTTTGGAATGATGAGTTATACCTGGAAAATCATAGGGGAACCTTTAGCGTTCATGCCAGGGTGAAACGGTATAACCGAAAAAACGAAAACGCACTCACCTCCCATGAATCGTTAGCGCTGATAACTTCCCTGTTGAAAGAGGATTATCAATATCCCTTCGATACTTTTGAATGGGGATGGAAGACCACCTTGAAGAATCAATTCCACGACACCCTTCCGGGTTCATCAATTCCCGAAGTATATGACGACTGCTGGGAGGACTGGATGGAACAAGAAGATACCTATGAAGAAATTAGAAATAATGTGGGAAAAACTCTGGGAATCGGTGAAAATGCACGCGAGGAAGGCGCCGCAGAATTATTTCTTTATAACCCAAGTACATGGGAACGAACATCCAGAGTATTTATTCCAATCAGTACATGTTCAGAACAACCAAAACTGGATGAACAGGGAAAACCGCCCTATGCGAAGCTTATCAAGCTCAACTCCGATGAGGAGACATCATTTATATGCCAGCCCATAGCAGCAGAGGAGGAAAATACCGAAGAAAATATGCCGGCCGGATGGTGGGTCATTCCAACATTACGACCAACGAGCATTACTCCCTTTGAGTTGATAATTTTGAATGAAGAGGAGGAACAATCTGCATTAGAATCTATTTCCCCAATAAAGGGCACAGATACCGAAATTTCAAATAGTATGGTCAGTGTAAAGCTGGATCCCGATACTGGGGCGTTACTTGAATTAAAAAACAAATCGGTAAACAACGGAGAGAATCTTCTTAAGGGAGAAGAGTCCAACTTTACTTATGCATGGCAAGATGAACCAAATAACTGGCCCGCGTGGAACTTAGAGCATTATTGGGAACGTAAAATTGAGATAGAGAATGATGTCGATGTAGCGGTCAAATTGGTCGAAAATGGGCCGGTATTTGCCACATTAGAGATCAATAAGAAGATTTTGGATAATCCTATTACCCAAAAAGTAACCGTAATGAAGGATTGTCCCGAGGTTTTCTTGCAATATCTCACCGATTGGAAACAAGAGAAAAAGCTTCTTAAGGTTAAATACAGCACTAAGACCGATGCAAAATACTCCACAGCTGACATATGTTATTCCGCAATCAAGCGAAAAACTCAGCCCGAACCGCGCTGTGATAAGGCAAGGTTTGAGAAAATAATGCATAAATACTGCGATCTCTCTACTCCTGACAATTCATGGGGTATTGCAATGTTAAACGAAGGAAAATATGCATTTGATACCGAAGTCGATAATGAAACAATGAGATTAACTATGCTAAAGGCGGCAGAATACCCAGGACCGGCCGCAGAGGCATGGGTTCATAAGGAAAGAAAGATCAACAAAGAAAAATATGGACACGAAGTGCCTGAAGTAAGCGGGTTGGAACCCTTCAAATGCAGATATGCTTTATTACCTCATAATGGAGGGGCTTTGGAGAACCCAGATGGAACACCCAACATGGAGGTCAAAAGACATGCAGAGTCATTTAATCAACCAATATTGGTCATACCAACAGGGGGTATCGGTTCTGAGATAAAAGAATTTCAAATTCTCGAAATTAAGAATGATAACGTATTTTTGGGAACCCTCAAGTTAAATGAATGGGAAAAAAACGGCAATATCGTAGCCAGATTTGTTGAGGGATGTGGAATTCCCACAGAAGCAAAAGTAAGCTTTCGACCGGAGATGGCCGATAAAATTAAAAGTATCCGGCCAATTGACATCTTAGAAAGGGAAACAGACACTAAGATTGAATGGGATGTCGAAAAAAGGGAATTGACATTCCCCATTGAAAAGTTTGAGATTATCACCATCGAATTTGAGCTCTAAAATCGTATTTTATTAATTTAGGAACTCTTTGGAATTATCTTTTTTTCATTTATTATTCTCTTTTTTACGTTTGATTTTGCTTTTCCATCTCTCTCTTTTGAGCTTGAACATTTTTCAATTTCTTTCCGTGTAAATCGAATTTACGCAATAAAAGAATAACTATCATCAAGCCTGCAACTGGGAACACAGTCATTAATAATTTTAAACCCGATCTTAGGGCCTCGAAATCCGCTTCAGGACCAACAATATATTCTGCCCACCCGTAATTCGAGAGAACTATGGAAATAGAAACGAAAACCAAGATTGTTGAATATCTATGGATCAAAGCGTTTATTCCATAGTAGGACCCTGCCCTGTTGAGACCAGTATTTACATAATCCTCATCTATGACATCTGAGATAATAATGTCTACAAAAACCATCGCGCCCGAAAGACCAGCCCCAAGGAATATCATACAGATCAAAGCGATATAAGGACGGTTGTCTAAAAATCCGAATGGGATAAATGACACAAGCCATATGAAAGATGAAATAATAAAGGCGTTTCTTGTCCCATATTTTATACTCAACTTTTTCATAACCGGGGCAAAAGCAGCCGCCGACAAAAGTGCCACCATTAATAGGATGGAAAGCATTAAATCCCCATCCCCTATCCCCAATACGTGGATCCCATAAAGAGGGACAATGGTGGTAAGCAACTTCATGACAAACCAAGTAAACATATTTGCAAGCACAAAAATAACAAAATTCTTGTTTGTGAGGGTTATTTTGAGGGATTCCAAGATACTGTGTTTCCTATTTTCATTTTCCAAATCCTCTCTCTCTTTTTCCACTTCATTATCAGCATTAACACCAATCGAGTCCTTTTTTGTGTTATCACCCTTTTCTTTTAGGTTTTTCTTAGAATTTTCCGATGATCTAGACTCTTTTGGATGAATCTTATCTGAATTATCTTTTACTTTTTCCTTCATCCCGTACTTGAAAAAGATGTATCCAAAAATCAGTACAAGAATAGCTATCAGCAGCCCTGTGTTTTCATACATATCGGAAATCCGAATATACTCCTCAGGTGAATCTTCTGTCGGAACTAAAGGCACAATGAGAAAGGTGGGAAGAACAAACCCAATAATAATGCCCACAATGGTCATAACTGCCTTAATGGTTGCTGCCCGTTCTCTTTTCTTTTTATTGGGAAACATTTCCGGAAATATCGCAAACTCTTGAATGGAAAACATAGTGTAAAAAAGATCATACAGCATTATAATAATGATCATGTAGATGATATTTGAAGTGTCTGATTGCCCGTAACCCGGTGGGGTAAAAAGCAACCAATTAATAAGACTGAAGGGAACTAAACTTACAAGCACCCAAAACCGTCTTCTTCCCAGTTTTGATTCGGTTCGATCCGATATTGGGCCCAATAGAGGGTCATTTATGGAATCCCAAACTGTAAATAACACAAAGGACCACATAATTGCTTGAACATTGATGCCAACCACCGAATAATAAAAGACAAAAATGAGGAACTGAAATGCTTGATGTGACATTTGGTCAGCCAAAGGACCGAAATTATATAGCACCATTAATCTAGTTTCTGATTCATCGCTGTTTTTCTTATCGACTTCATCCTTTTCTTTATTAAGGGGGGACTGATTTGCTTGATCATCCAAATTTTTACTTTCAGACATATGCATTAATTAAGAAAAAATGAGTTTAAAAAAATAGCCTTTTTACCACAAGATCAAAGAGTTTTGAAAAAACATGGGAAAACTCTACTATGATCTTAGTTCAAAAAAATAAATGAAATATAGAGATAATCCTTTATAGGATGGTTTTCATCTGATATTGTGAAAGAATATAGATTTTTGAGCACCATAGGATTGATTTATTATTATGATTAATGAAGTTTCGTTTATCATCTATATAACACTGGTCATTATTTCATCGTTGATTCTTTCCAAGAACTTAAGTACAGAAAGGCGATCCAGGCGGAGTATGTGGAATAGCTTGATGAAAAATTGGATTCAAAAACAATTAGCCGGAGATAATATGAATGTGGGGCTTCAAGCATTAAGAAATCTTATTTTAGCAAATACTGGACTTATATCGGCGATGCTGGTAATTTTAGGACTAATTATTGGCTTCAGTTCTAATCTTTCCAACACATTAATCTTTTCTTCAATTAATCCTAATCTGCAAATTGGGGCGCTTCAAATAATAATCATAGGCATTTGGGACTTTACGGCAGTATTCTCACTCATTTTATCCAGTAGAGCCTCAACAAGTCTTTCATTCCTCATTTCAAGCGATTTTGAGGAAAAAGACGGATTAGAGGGAAAAGGAGAGTTAAAGGAAAAAACTAAGTTAGAGAGAAAAATAAAATTAAATAAAAATCAAGAGCAGCAAATGAGCCCCCATAAGCTAATTGAAAACCTTTTTCTTTCGATGCAAAAGTTTTGGCTAATAGGAATTCGCAGTTTGTTTTTCTTAATTACTGCTATGACCTGGATAATCGATCCAATCTTTTTCCTTATATCTACCTTGCTAATGTTCTTCTACTTAACATTCATTCAAGACTTAGCTGTTTTTCAACGAAAAACTTGAGAAAAAAAAGGAGTACTGAAATCTTTAAATTTAGAGCAAAGACTTAGAATTTGATATAGATATTTTTTTTATCAAGCCAAGAGCCTAAAGCCCAGATAATTACAACATTTAGAAACCCCAATAAAAGCACAGCGAAGAACGGTGAGTCATGTTGAAGTATTATCCACATATCTCCGATCAAAATTCCATGAATGAGATACAAAAATAAAGGATTTTTCCCCACAGGTTGGAGAACGGGGCTTTTGGCCTTGGTCATATTCTTTTTATCATAGACGAACCAGATTAGATAGAATACAAGGGAGGCAATCCCAATAGAGATCAAGATATAGGGGAGGTTAGTCCGCTCTTTGCTTATACCCACCACTGGATGAAGCCCACCTCCGAGAATCGTGAACATAAACCCAAAATACAGAAATTGGTGCATTTTTTTGTTTTGAAATGCCCCGCATATCACCGTAGATAGAAGCAACATCAATCCCCAACCTATAGAGCCCAATACCCCGCCGTGGATATCATCATAAATATAATCGGTCAGCAAGATTTCTTGTCCCTCTATGTTAAGGGAAAAATTGAGTAAAAACCATTGATACACAACCAAAAGAGCCAAACCGATCAATAATCGATACCAACGGCGAATAGGGATAAAAATTAAAGTAAATATACCTGCAAGCCCGATGGCCTGCAATACACCCCAACAAAAATATACTCCATCTTGTGTAAATACATAGCACCCCCCAATCATCCCAATTCCAATCAGAGCCGCATACCGCTTTAGGAATCTCACAAAATTATGAACCGAACCCTCTATTTTCCGATGCTTTTCAAAAGACATCTTAAAAGTGAGAGCAATGGCGAAGATAAAGAAGGGAGCAACCAAATCCACGTAAGTTAGACCATAATCAATTACATGACGGCTCCAAGAGGGGGTGTGCTTAAATGATCCGATAGAATTGACTAAAACCATGGCCAAGATGGTGAAGCCCCGAAACACATCAATGCTAAGTATCCTTTTCTGTTTTTTGCTAGATGTCTCTATATCTGTGTCGTGGGGTTTTGCTTTTTCCATGATATTCATGTAAAATAAGAAGGCATCATATTTTATTTAATAGGGAGTGTGATTTTTTCGCAATTACTTTTTTCGCGAAAAGAGGGCTTTAATATATTTCCATCCGTATGTTCTCGCCCAAGAGATCACGATTCTGAGATAAGGCACATTGGCGTAAATTCCTTTATCATCAATATACTCAATGAATCTATTTCCATTTTCATCCTTCTTGGGAAACATGGCGTTATGGACACCGTCAAATTCTACCACGGGATATTCCTTCCTTGCACACAATTCTTTATCAAATGCAGGGTTTGCCTTGATCCATTCTCCTCCAATTTGAAATTCAACGTAGCCGTGCCATAAAAATCTATTTCCCATCAATTTTTCCATGCTTTCGGAATTCCGATAATTCAGAATATTGGCAAAATGCAATCTGGTCGGAATACCCGCCCCTCTCCCCAAAGCACACAGTAAGGCGGCTTTTGGAATACAGAACCCTGCTTCCTTACTCAAGGTCCTGCTGGCCTTGAATTCTTTTCTCATGTATTCCTTTAAATCGAGTTTTCCCCCATCGGTCAATCGAATAATATATGTAATTTCATCCCGGACAAAATAAAATAACTTTATTGCAATCTCCCTTTTCTCGCCCACACCCAGTTCTTTCTTCGGGAGAAGTGAAGAATTGAAAATGTCCATGCCTTTCAAGATTTCGTGGATCTTCTCTTTTATTAAGGGATGTGAGTAATCGATATAATAGGATTCCTTCAAAAAATTGTTCATCACATTTGAAAAAGTATGCATGATAAAAAAGGAATGTTGATCTCGTTTTGATCTATATAGGATTTATTGCTTATGTTGTATTAAGAATATCCCATACACGACTAGAATGACTCCAATATATGTGAGATAGCTGATGCTATAACCCGGAAGTGTCAATAATTGAAACATAATTGGATAAATAATATAGGCAGTATTAAACCAAGGGATATAGATGGAAGTGGGAGCATCTCTATAAAACGCCCATTGGGAGATAAGAAACGTCAAGATACCAAAACCAAAGCTAAGGATAAAAATTACCCATCCCAAAGGATTGGAAGGAAAGAAGGACCCCTCTAATCCAAAATTTTGCCCGATTCCCTTGAATATCGGATCCATACAACCCATTATCCCGCCAAATATACCTCCCGTGATGGCGATGGAAAAAATATCTTTCTTCTTCCCCACAAATTGAAGAGATAATGCACCTATAACAATAGTTACGCCCAAGATAAGCCATACAAGAGAGAGATTAAAGTTAGAAATCGAGATATCTCCCCGAGTGATATTCTCAACTCCCAGGAGAATTGTCCCGGAAACCAAGATAATGGATCCAAGAAGCATTTTTCTGGTAATGGGCTCATCCAATACGCTTTTGGAATAAAACATTAACACAATCATCCCCGAAGCAAACATAGAGGTAAAATATGAGGGAGGTGCATATCTATTTGCAAGAATAGCCCAAATGGGACCGGTATTGTGCAATATGAGGCCTAAAATATATACTGTGGGTTTTTTAAGATCTTTTTCAAAGGCTACTCCATCTGAATTTCCCCCGTTAACGTCCGCCGTCTTCATATACCCATCCTTTTTGGATTTTTGCTCCAATCCAGAGGCCATTGAAGATTTTTCTTCAGGTAATTCTGAGGTGATTTGTTTCTTTTTGGAAATCCTTTCTTTAAGGCGCTCTAAAGTCTCAATGCCATATTTTTCCATACCCTTAGCTAAATGGATGAGCGTGGTACAAAGTAGTCCCAAAAGTATGGCAATGACATATGGATTCACATACTAGCAAAAAATAGGTAAAAAATAAAAGCTTCTTTTTCTGAAAAATCCAAGATATATTTACGACTTAGTGCATTTTATTTATTGATTGCCTCATCCAAGGGTTTTCCGTCCACTTCATGCTCATCGAATTCGATTCCCATAGCATCCAAGATGGTGGGTACCACATCGGCATTCCTTCCCAAAGTTATCTCCGCACCATCCTTAAAATCGGGTCCCGAGAAAGTTAGAGGTACGATTGATTCACAAGAGTAGAGGCCATCGTGATTTTGATGATTTTTCAATGCTTTTTTCTTCTTTTCTGCCACGTCATATACCGACCAAAAATGCCAATCAAACTCGGAGGTAACTGCCATATTGGGGGCATACACACAATCAAAGAATCCAAATAAGCGCTTGGGAACATCGGGTAATTCTAATTTAATTGTCGATTCCAACCATTTCTCATGGGAATACGGTTTTCCGTATTCCAACCCCGTGTTCTCCTTTTGATAGCCGAGAGGATCGACACCATCAATAATTTCGTAGGTATAATGAATAACCCCATTAGAGAGGGAACGGGAAAACTTGGAAGTCCCTTCCGCAGAGAATATTTTAAGAATGTATTCTCTGGGGATCTTTTTCAAAGCCCGTTTTTTTGTGTCCTTCGGTTTAGGTTGTTGTGAGGGATTATCCTCCTCGGGAATGATAACAAATTGGGTATAATCTTGATGGATGAGATAATCAATTAAATCAACCGGTTTCGTTTCCGAATCATCTGTTTTGATCGGCTTTTTTGGCATGATTTCCCGGAAGAACTTTTCGCCGTAAAATTTAGTAAAATCCGCCAATTTCTTTCCTTCATGACCGCCAAACCATAGATGATAAACCTCCGATCCAGGTTGGGTGAATGCATTTAATTTTGAGTAATCGCGCTTGATCGATTTCAAAACCTTATCTTCTTTTTCCTCATGTCCCTCCAATAGCCTTAAACCAAGCTCTCTTTCAATGATGGTATTAATGGCCACAATTCTGGAACGGTCTATTTCTCTCCCACCATGATCTGTGCAAATACACCAATTCATAGAATTCATGATTCCCAATTCTTGCAAACCCTCTATATGGTTACCTTTTTTATCCTCAATTCCCTCAACTAATCCGCGCACAAAATGATCCAAAAGTTGTACTGCTTCCTCATATTGTTTCGATTCAAAACCAAAAGCATGGCCGTTTTCATCGCTGAGAAGGAAAACAATATAGGAGGCTTGATACATACCATCTTCTTTCACGCTTTCTAAAAACTTCCCAACATATTTTTGAAAAATATCCTTCCACATAGAAGGTTGGGCCAAAATACTTGGTTGGCTTGGATCGTTTTTCTTTTTCAATTTAAATAACAAAGGCAGAAAGCTTTTAATAATGGAAAATGGAGTAAAAAGCTTGAAAGTAGCGCCCCGATTAATGGCATGAAAAGAGGCAGATTTCTTATAGTAGTCAAATACCGTATTAACATTTTCGCTGATAAGTTTATGGTTATAATCCCGGAGCATAGATATTGACATCTTCCCCGAATCAATAAATTCGGGCTTCTTCTCAAGGAGGTTCCACCAAGCATGGTATAATAATCCAGTCTTCCCTTGAAAGCCCCCTGTCATAAGCGTGACATGGGAATTTGCTGAAGTAGACGGATAGCCTGTGACACAATTTCTGCTAATCGCGGCCTTGGAATATGTATTATTTTCCGTTTTTTCACCCAAGATATACTTTTCTACATGGGGGGCATGCCCTTCATCGATGAAATCGTAAAAACTTTCGGGGGTTGCATGATCCACCAAAAAGATAATAATGTTATTATCCGTTTGTTGTCTTTTAACATTTGTCATATACATTCCCCTAAGATAACATTTGTTTTAATCTTATGGATTAGTACCAAGAGCTATCCAAATTTGTTCAAAAAAATACCTAAAATCATGGAAAATCTTTCCCGCTTGCCTCTAATTCATATGAAATTTCTTTTCCAAACAAAAAATTTGCCCGAAGAAAAAATTTAAGTGTCCTCACGCTAAATAAGCTATATCTAATTTTACAAAGTATAAATACAATATAATGAGGTTAAGAATGATGGCATCAATTAAAGTTTCGATTTCAGGAGTATTTAGCAAAAAGGTGTTAGATAAGAACATTCGAATTCCCATACAGAATAATACCACTGTCTTCAATGTTTTGCGGACATTGAACCAAAAAATGTCGATTCAATTAACAAAAAATTGTATCTCAGAAAGAAAAATATTGTGTGTAAGAAATGAAGATATCGTGCAAGTGGAAAACCTAAAAGATATCGTCAATGATGGGGATGAAATCTCCATTCTGCAGCCAATTGCTGGAGGATGATTAGGTATCTTTTTATTCTGAGTCTCTTGTATCGGAGTCTCTTGTATCGGAGTCTCTTGTATCGGAGTCTCTTGTATTGGAACCTCTTTTAATCAAGGGTTTTTTATCTAATTTTCCGAATATACAAAAAAGAATTTCGAAAAAGAATAAGAGATATACACTTCTATGTCTGCCCTAACTTAGCTGTAGTCTCATATCTGTGGAATAGACGCCTAATATGTGTATTTTCTGAGGAGAGATTTACTACAAAATTTATATAGGCGAAATTACCATTAATTAATTAATTTCAATTTGAAAGGATGAAAGAGTCCATCAAGATCAATGGATTTTAGTTAAGAGATGGCTCTTGCAGCCAGGCATTTTGAGAAGCCTAATTTTAGGAATAAAAGAAGATTGGAGAATATACAAAATGAAGAAAAAGAACAACATAAAACTTATAGGGCTGTTCCTTACCTTTATAATGGGATTTTTAGCGGTGGGATTAATATTCCAAGAAAAACCCTCTCCCTCTCATGAAAATTCAAGAATGCAGCCAAGCCCCAAAACATACCCCAGAAGTGCATATGATCCTTCTACAGTTAGTTTATGGAGGTTTGAGGGAAGTGGAACACCAGATGTTGGAACCTTTCAGTGTCAAACCAGCACGGGCATCTTTAAAACCAGCGGAGGGGTGAATAATAGCGGATACCTTGAATTGAAGGGAACGGATACGGCAGAAATAACTAATGATCCTTCTATTAGTGGATACCCCCTCACGATAGAATTTTGGATGCGATCCGTAGCAGATTGTGCAGACCAACAAGAAATATTGAAAATGGAGAATTCCTCTTGGGTTGAACCGAATTATAGGGTGTTAAGAACCCAATGGGATCAATACAATCATGGAAACATTAAGGCAACCGCGTACGTCCGCGATGGAGCGAATGAAGAATACTTATATGCCACGGACACCAACGATTTAGCCCATAATATGTGGCATCAAGTGGTGGTTGTCGTAAAATCGAATTATATTGGGTATTACCTTGACGGAGAACATATGTATACCGATTATGCTTCAAGCGGGAAAATTGTACTCGGAGATCAGAACCTCATCATAGGCGATGAATATGTAAATGCCGATTTGCACATCGACAATTTGCAGATATTTAGCAGAATCTTAACCGATACAGAGGTTAGAAATAGGTACAGAAATACAAACCCGGTCCCCTCTTTCACTATTAGCGACCAATATCCCTTTTTAAACGAACAAGTATCCTTTGATGCATCAGATACCTTTGCCGGTGCGGGATCCAGTTATACATTCTCCTGGGATTTCGGAGATGGTACCCAAATGGGAACGGGGACCACGATTACCCACGAATATTCAAATCTGGGTACTTACACGGTGACTCTTAATGTCACAGATTCCTACGGAAATACCGCACAAAACACCCGAAATCTCTACGTGTATGATGACCAATGGGAGGAAAATGATCTCTATTGGCAATATAAGGATTTCGACCCATATTCAGAGGGAAACCAAATAAGTCCCTTAATTCAAGATGATGCCGACTACTTTAGAATTGGTGTGAATGCACATGATAGCTTAACGATTCAAGTTACAAGCACGGAGAACCTCTATGACCTTCAATTAAACGATATGCATCCCACCGATGGAACACTAATCAGGTATGATACTGCAGAGGGTGATGGAAAGGTGGAGTTTTCTTTTGCCCAGCAAAATAGCGATCAGCAGTATTTAGTGATGATCAATGGATCAAATTTAGGGACCGAATATACCCTCAATGTATATACGGAATCAGTTATGGATGATGGACTAGAGGAAAACGATTTTAGGGACATGGTCAATCCAATAGACTTACCCATGAGTTATACAGACCTCATTCAAATGGATGAAGATTGGTACGGGTTCAAACCGAGCAATACTAATGTCTCAATCAGCCTAAACGGGAGTTTAGATGATTATTTATGGATGGAATTAGTTGATGAAACGGGAAGGGTTATTAAGCAAGCAGAGAAGTTCATCGGTCAACAATCCGCTACAATTACTTATGAAAGCTTAAGCACCACTATAGAATATTATGTAAGGGTTAGCGGCGATAATGTAGGCGCCTATTACGATTTAAGCATAGAAAGTTTTGGAGCGGGTACCTCAAACCAAGATGATGGAGATACAATTCCAAAAAATGGAAGCGGTGTAGAAGGTAATCCGTTCGAAGTTGATGGATATCCCATTCCCCTCATGTTTGTTTCGATCGCAATAGCGGGCGTTATATTTTTAAAGAGAAAGCGCGAGAATACCGTAAAATCTTAAAGCTAAAAGAA
>CAZEPC010000028.1:17469-22030 GCA_964513765.1 uncultured archaeon | reverse complement strand
CTATAATCATAATTATGTATTAAAACATAGGGGTGAATATTATCTTGTCCGTGTTCCAATTTCCCAAGCGGAGATGATGGACATACGGGCGATTCCCGAGAATATGGTGTTAAAATGGCTGGCAAAAAAAGATTTCGAGGCCCCTCACCTTTTATTCAATGACCCGCAAGGAAGATTTTCGGTCCATTCATTTATCGAGGGAACCACACTAAGTGATATCTATCCGAGGGAAACAAACTTCCCGGATTGGATCCCGAAGAGGTTGGGAAAAATGATGAGGTTCTTACATTCTTTAACCTACCCAGATCGATTTAAGATAAAGTGCGCCGATTATATTAATTCAATTAATCTACCCAAAGATTCTGCGTTCTTCCTTTCCAGAAAAATAGAGTTCCTTGAAGGCCTTTACAAGAAAATGCTACCGGAATATCGGAAGTATTATGAATTTCTAAAAATTCCAAAAGATCCCTTTTCTGTGTCCAAATCCCAAATTTCTCTGCTTAAACCTCGGAAATTTGTATTTGCACATTGTGATGTCCATCGAAAAAATCTGATGATTCATAAAATTAATTCGGGTGATAAAGAAAAGAAGCGTATTGTGTTTCTCGATTGGGAACTTTGCCTTATCACGGATCCGTATTATGATTTGGGGGTACATTTGCATAAAATGCGCTATGAACCCCATCAAGAGGAAATTTTTCTCTCGGAATATCTCCAGAAACCGCCCAAATCTAAAGAATATAAGGCGGCACTCCGAGAAATTAAGATTTATGAAGAGGTTGAAATAATTAGAACTGTGTTGGTAGATATTCAGAGGGCCAGCCTGGATTTTTCGGTTGCCAATACAGAGGCACGAAAAGAAATTATCACATCCCACTACTTTCATAAATTCAAAAAGTCTTTTGGGTTATTTGGAATGATTCCCTCCGTGGAAAAGTCTGACATTCGGAATATGTTGGTGCAAATTCGCTCTGAATTATTTTAAGTGCAGAAGGATTGCCTTTTTCTAATGAATTCTTAAACGAGGTTGTTTCGAGTTAATCGATAGGAATTAGAGTTTCGATTCGACGTTAAGTTTCGCTTCAGAAGTCCTATACGAAACCGGGATCCTTTCCTCCTTCTTTTTATCGTAAGCAAAAAGACTTTGGTACAATAGGATGGGAGAAAGAGTCCAAAGCAGATGGATTATAATTGAAACAAAGAGAAAGATAAATTTATTCTCATATAACTCTGGAATAAAAACGGCGATCGCATTCCAAATAATCGCCCATAAATATCCCAATCCAATGACCAAAACTCCCCAGCCCAGCTTTTTTGAACGTTTTTGGATGACTTTAGATTCATTCTCGGTGGTTTTGGAAAGTGTTATGAACAAACGAATTGCTGCATAAAAATAAATAAATATGGCAAATAAAATGGAGAAGAGATGAATTCCGTTGTATTTTTCACGAATGACGATATTACTCTCTCTGATTTCAACAACCATCACATCATTAATCACAATCATTGCAGACAAGGATATGATTGTTATCAGTACCCAAGGCTTTTTTAGAATTTGGATTGCTTTTTTTCCTCCCTTAGAGATAATTATGGGGAGAAAGAAGTATGCCCAAGTTTCAATTTGCATCCCAATAATCGCCATATCCCGAAATATGTTTGCAACGAATAAAGATGGATGATCTTTTGTATATCCTTCATAGGTTCCAACCATTGTTTCATTAAAGGATTTGGCCGCAAAAGTATAGATAAAAATATCTATGAAAATATACACAAACCATCCGCAAATACCTAATAAGAACGCTTGATGGAGCACCGGCCTTTTTAGAATGGGAAATCCCTTGAACTTCTTATTCACCATTACAATAATTAAAAGGAACAAACTGGCTTCAATAATCCTGGGTATGAGCATATAATTTTGTAATGTGATGGCCATGCAATTAAAAAAGAGGCTCTGAATATAAAAAGGGTTGGGTCTTTGCCTATTCTTTATGGGTGATTCAAATTCAATATATTTATATGGCCAGAATGAGAGGATATTTTTTTCGGGATATACATAAAGTTTTTTTAAAAGAAACGATATTTAACTTTAGTGATTAACGGATGCCAATGATTTCATTAAAGGTCGATGACAATCTCATTGAAGAATTTGACAAAATCCATCAGAAATTGGGCTTTTCCTCCCGTAGTGAGGCGTTAAGGGAAAGCATCCTTCTCTTTATTAAAAACCATCAAGAAGAAATGGAGGTAGAGGGACATAAAATTGCTAATGTCGTTGTTTATTATCCCTCTCAAAGACAAGAGATATATAACGAATTTTCTCAGATTTCTATGAAGTATGAACATATTCTTAAATCAATAACCCAATACAGTTTGAAAAAGTACATTATTCGATCAATGATCGTGGCGGGTGATGGCGATGAGATTGATGACTTCTATAATTCACTAAGCAGGAGTAAGAACTTCAAGACCATCCTCCAGTTTATCACTTTGCCCAAAGAATAAATTCACACAATCTTCTTTCGACTTCTTCGGGCTTTTCATTAGCTTGTTGACTTGGTTCACTTTTTTGCATTTCATCTATCTTTATGTTAATTTGATATCATTGTGTAATCTATCCTCTTTTTGGTACATTAGTTGAATAGTGAGATTAGAATCTTTTCAAAGAGCATTTTCAATAATAAATATAAAGATTATGATATATCTTCCATTTTTTTGAAGACTTTTCTTTTTGAGAATTTTAATTTATCTAACAAGATTCATATGAGCTTTAGGGAGTAATCTACATGTTTATGTGGCTTTAGAATTGTTTGCGAGGTGCTAATAATATCCACACCGGCTTCGGCGTATTTCACAAAATTTTCTATGGTGATATTTCCCGAGGCTTCAATTTTTATGTGGGGGGGAACCTCAGTATTTGAGAGAGCTTTTTTAATTTCCTTCGGTTTAAAATTATCCAGCATAATGATATCTGCTTCACCATCAATCGCATCTTGGAGGTTATCCATATTCTCTATTTCAATTTCTATTTTTTTGGAAAAGCTTGTTTGTTCTTTCACCGAGTGAAGCATTTTGCGAATATTATTTTTAAAATATTTACGGTGAGTATCCTTCAAGAGGATCATGTCGCTGAGGTTCCAGCGGTGTGTATCTCCTCCCCCAATATGTACTGCTTTTTTCTCGAACCATCCAAATCCTGGCGTGGTCTTTCGTGTGGCGGCCATATTTGTTTTGATCTTATATTTCCTTATTCTAGAAAGGAAATCTGCTGTGCTAGTTGCGATTGAGGATAATTTCATAAGGAAATTTAAGGCAGTTCTTTCGGCCATCAGGATGTTTCTCAGCTTTCCGCTGATTATCATTAGTGGCTCTCCTGTTTCGATCTTCATTCCATCTTTTTTTTTAAGTTCTACTTTTAATCCTAAACTTTTAAAAATTAGCTGTGATTCGTGGATACCTGCGATTAATCCATCCGATTTCGCAATTATCTTGGCATTGCCGAATTTATTTTCGGGGATCACACCGGTTGAGAGATCCCCAAATCCAATATCCGAATCTAAATATGTAAGCAGTCTTTTTTCTAAAATTTTATCTGGAATCGCAAATGGATTAGAGAGGTTCTTTTGGGTAGCCTTCAATTCTTTCATAAATATGGTTATCTTTTATTAATAAAAAAGATCTCGCTTGGGAAGAGAGATTTCTAAGCATAATGGAGTGAAAAATGACATTTTTTCTTGATCAAATTTAGAATTAATTTTTATTTTTCTCATCTTTATGGTTTTTCTCAACATCTTTTTCCACCCTTTTTATTTCTTCTTCAAGGCATTCGGGACAATATCCATGGCTGAATTGTGTATCGGTTCTCTCCGAGATATAATTCTCCACTTGGTTCCAATAGCCCTCATCATCTCTGATCTTTTTGCATTTAGAACATATAGGGAGGAGCCCTTTTAATTCCTTCACCTCTTTGAGTGCTTTCTCTAGCTTTTCAATCGTTGTATTGAGGTGTTCTATATTTTTGGCATTTTTAAGAGCTATGGCTGCATATTCTCCAAATGCCTTAGCAAAACGGGCATCCTCTTCATTAAAGTCTCCGGGTTTATTCGCAAGACCTATTAGACCGACCGCCACATCATTTAAAATGAGCGGTGAAAAAAGCACGTTTCTTAAAATTACATGCCCTTCTGGCATGAATTTTTCCCATTTGCTGTCCATAAAATTATTGTCATACACAACCTCCTTTTTATGATAGCATTCAGAACGTAATCCTCTTATAGGCATAGGTAATGAGGGATCTACCGTGCATTCCAAACCTCCCGATTCCAAAAATAGAAGTTCATTTTCGCTGCCATCCTCGTTAAGCAAGGCCACATAGCCGGAAACTGCTCCTGTCATCTTCCTCGCTTCATCAAAAATGACTCGGGCTGATTTTTCAAATTCGGAGTGTTCTAAAATCGCCCTTGATGCCTTGAGTAAAGAATTGACAAATTTTTCGGGATTTGAATTTTTCTTAATTTTTTTCATAGTGTTATATAAAATAATTAGGTTTGTTCTAAAAAAAGAT
>CAZEPC010000028.1:0-17369 GCA_964513765.1 uncultured archaeon | reverse complement strand
ATCCTTTTCTGCCTCTTTTTTTCTCTGTAAGAATATGGTACATATATTTGTTTCAGATTAAATGGATTCAACCCGGTATGGTACATGCATGTTGATTTACTCATTGGGGTTGGGGTAAAAACTTGGATCTTATTTGTGTTCTTTCTGCCTAACTTTCTCAGTTTTCTGCTCAATTCCCGCGCCTCTTTCATGGAACTTCCTGGATGGGCGGTGATAAAATAGTATTTTAATTTCCAGTTTTTCTCTTTATTGAGTTTCTTAAAAAGGGAAAGGAACTTCTTAAAGTAATCGGCAGGTTTGTTCATCAATTCACAGATTTTCGGTGAAAAATGTTCCGGGGCAATTTTTAGGTATCCTGAAAGGTGATGCAAAAGCAGCTCTTTGAGGTATTTCTCGTTTCCTTCCACCACCAAATCGTACCGAATCCCGCTTCTCACAAATATCTTTTTAATCCCATCAATATTTCTGGCCTTTTTTAATAAATGTATGCTTTCTTCGTGGCCTGTGATTCGGTTTTTACACTCGAGGCAATCTTTGTCACAGGTATCGCTGGCCTCACAATCCATCCCGTACATATTCGCACTCGGTCCCCCCAAATCATTGATGTATCCTTTGAAATCGGGGTGTTCTTTCATTTTTTCAATCTCGTCAAGAATATTCTTCTTAGACCGAGATATGATCTTATCCCCTTGATGGAGTGCTATTGAACAGAAATTACAGTTTCCAAAGCATCCTCGGTGAGTTATGATTGAAAACTGGGCCATTTTGAGTTCTTTATGCTTATCCGGGATATTATAGGAGAACGGGAGATTATAAAGTGCATCTAGCTCTTCAGAGGTGTAATTATGTTGTTTATTCTGAATAACATAACGGTTTTTTACCTTTTGGGCGAGATTTCTTTTATTGGAGAACATCATGTGCATTTTACAGAACTTTTCGTCGTGCTCTACCACTTTTTCAAAAGAGGGTAACATTTCATAATAAATGGCATCTTTTTCTTGAAATTCCTCAGAGATTTTTCCATTACTCTTAGTTTTTCGTTTTATTTTATTCGGATTCTCATTTACCAGAACACAAGTTCCGGGTATAGGTATATTATAAAAATCCTCTCCCTTCTCGATTCTTTGGGCAATTTGTATTATTTGATGTTCTCCAGGTCCATAAACCAAAATGTCTGCCTTTGAATCAAGCAATATAGGTTTCCTCACATCATTGTCCCAATAATCATAATGTGTGAATCTCCGCAAAGAAGCCTCCACCCCCCCTAATACTATAGGTTTTTTTTCCAAGTTTTGATTTTCTGTGATAAGTTGATTTTGGGTTTGAAGAATCTTTTGGGAATAGACAATAACGGCTCTATCCGGGATTTTTGAATCATAAGGATTATATCGGTCTTTTTTTCTTAACTTCTTTAAAGGAGTATAATTTTGGAGCATGCTATCAATGGCACCGGAGGTTACTCCGTAAAAGAGATTTGGCATCCCGAACCTTTTAATATCCGCGGTATCTGTCCAATCCGGCTTCTCAACGATTCCCACGGAATAGCCTTGATCAGATAATATTCTTGCAATTACACCCACTCCCGAATGCGGATGATCTGCCCAATATTCTCCTGACACAATGATGATATCATATCTAGAGTCGTTCGGCGGGGGTGAAATTGAAATCATTGTTCATACTCTCCTTAGTTATTGATAGGTTGCTAATTGGTTTCTATTCAAACAAAAGAAACATCGGCGAGTTTAAAATTTATGCCAAGCATCAATCAATCTTGTCAATTCTAATTTGATTGTTGATAGATATTCGTAAAAACAAGAGTTAGGAAAAAATTGAGAGATGAAGTGATATTTTCCAGATTCAAGCGTTTATCTTTCGAAAATTAGAGTCCCTCATTCTCCGATCTCTTTTCTGCGAACCCCGCCTCGTGGTTCTTTTTCCTCAAAGATTATGGCGGTGAATTTTTCAATGTTGGTACCTTCTATATCTTTCCACGCATCCCTTCCCAGCCAAGCCTTCCGGCATGTGTGTTCCAGAAAGGTTTTAACGTCCCAATTTCGGTCATGTTCAACAGGTACTTGGGGTAATAATAATCCTCGGCGGGATCCTTTGGTTACTATCAACCCATCTCTGCCAATTTTTATTTTTTCCAGGTATTTTTCAGGGGAGTCCGCCTTAATCTCCTCTGGAACAGTGAGAACTGATACCTCAACATTGATTTTATCCATTTCGTCTAAAGATATTTTCGGAAATCTCGGATCCTCCGTGGCGGCCGAGATTGATACCTTTTTTATGGTTTCAATCAACGGGAACTTTGGCAATATATATCCGATACATCCGCGGAGTGAATGTGCCTGTCCTTTTGAGAGGGTGACAAAAGCGCCGGCCTTGTCCGAGAACATCACCTTCAAATCTTCTGGAATCTTTTTTCTTTTTCCTGTCTGAAGGTAATGCTCGATATTTTCCCTGGCAAACTTTACTAATTTGGTTCCATCTTCGAGTGTTAATTCGGAGTATTCTTTTTTACTCATTTTCTGATTATATTAAAAAAATCCGAGATATTAAAGGTTTTTATGAAAAATGGAGGAATTTCCGATTATCCAATAAGAGAGGGAGAAATATGTCTCACCGAGATGCTCGATTGGAAAAACATCCATTTAAATTGGTGGTGAGTATTTGGTTTTTACGGGAAATTAGGGGAGCGCAAAGAAAATTATTCCAAAAAGACCGATCATTGCAAGCGCGATGAAGGCATTGCCTGTGAGTAAAATAAACGAACCTATCAATTTTTTATATTTCCTAACTTCCTCAAAATCCTCCCTTTGTTTACTCTCTGAATATGAATACCAAACGAGAACAATTCCTATTCCCAAATAGAGGAAAGTTTGATCTGGAAACTCTATAAGTTCATCTGTGGTAGAAGTAAGGAGAAAGATAATTCCAACAACCCCGATTGTTATGATGAGGGTTAATATGTATGCCCAATAAGAGGTTGACAACTCATAGGCAGAGCTCACAATCCGATTGTACTTATAATGCTTGCTATCTAAGCTCCCATTATCGCCCATTACTAATTTCTTTTCCGCCATATGTATCTAGAGAAAATTTAGGGCAATAAAGATAGATAAATAATTCAAAACATCAAGAAAAAAATAGAGGAGTGTGAAAAAATAAAGAAATGGAAAATTTATATCGATTCGGTGTTTAAAATATATTCCCAAACAATCTTCCGAATATTCCAACGGTTGCTAAAGCTATAAACGAGTTTCCGATAAGTAAAATCAAGGCACCACTCATTCTTCTGTATTTAACCGATTTATCATAAAACTCTAATTTTTTAGCCTGGGAATAGGAAAATGCTATTAGCCCAATCCCGACGGCAAGATAGATAACCGATTGTATTGGATTTTCAATTATCTCTCCTATATTATAAGTAAGTCCAAGAATCGTTCCAATAATGCCCAGAGTTACAATTAATGTAAGAATATAGGCCATTCGCCCTCCCGCCATTTGAACTGTTGAGGAAACTTTATTCTCGCAACTTGAGCAATTTTCATTTAAGCTGTGATCATTCTGCATTGCTTTACTTTTTGTTGACATGAATAGTATATAAAATTTCAAATCGAAAAACTTAAGGGTTAGAATCTAAAAGTAGGTTATTTAAATATAACTATACATACCTAGAAAGGTAAAATTGTCATATCTTAGATTATAGAAAAAATCATCCAATTAAGTTTCCAAGTGTTATTGTAATTAAAATTCAGGTTTTATAAAACCTCCACTCGGAATAATATGGTTATTACTATTATCATAAGAAATAATGCCTTTTAGGAATACTTTATCGATTTTAGCATTTATCTTCTGCCCCTCGAATGGATTCCATTTCTGTTTTGAATTACTTTCCTTGGCCGAGATAGAATAGGATTGTACCTTTTTAACTAAAACTAAGTCCGCATCGTATCCTTCTTTGATCTTTCCTTTATGTTTCAATCCGAATAGTTTGGCGGGTGCGGTTGAGTACATCCAAATGATTCGATCTAAAGGGAGGTTAAAACTGAAAACTTCATTCAGAAGCAACCGGGGTGCGAAATCTATATAAGGGAGTCCAGAGGGGGCTTGATCAAACCCATTTTTTGTTTTTTCTTCTAGTGTATGCGGAGCATGGTCTGTGCCAATTATATCTATAAATTGGGTATTAAGTAATTCATATAATGCGTGTTGGGTTTTTGGATCCCGCAAGGGTACCAATACTTTTCCTAAACTTTGCTGTGGGAAATTAGATTGATGATTAAGGAAGATGTGGTGGGGTGTCACCTCGATGGAGCACGGATATCCCTCCTCTTTCAAAGTCTGCTGGATCATTTTAATGCATTTTGATGAAGAAACATGACAAAAATGAATATGAGGCGCATCATGGGGTTCTGGAAAATATGAACGAATCAAAATAATTATTTTCTGTAGAAAGGCTCTCTCATCTCCCTTTATGGGATGGGCTAAATTATGATAATAGAGTTTTTTGTTATTAATGTTATTAACCTGATCAAGCTCGTTGGATGAATCACGGACGGGCTCTTCATTGGCTTTCTCCTCTGATTGTGGATTCATGGATTCCGAGGATGTGATCAATTCTGGATGAAAAAATAGGGGCATTTCATACTTTTTTGCTTGTTTGAAGAGTTCCTTCCATCCCGAATAGGCTTGATGGCTTTTTGATGAATGTCTTAATCGTTGATGTTTTTGTTGGCTCATTCCAAGGTCTTTTTGAATCTTCTCCACGATAATTTCAACATCTGAGATGAATTTTTCTGCAGGTATATCAATTTTCCATTTCTCATCCCAAGATAAGGGAACCTTTAGCTGAGAATCTTTTGGGTATATTTTCAATCCAAAAATGCCCATATCTTTTAATCTATCCAAATCCTCATAGGAAAACCCTTTTTTAATTGAGGCAATAATTCCTACATTACAATACGGTTTTGATTTGTTTCCCTCTCTTTTGCTAGCTTCGGAAGAGCGGAGCTGGTATCTCTTTTCGATTTCTTTGTATTCTTGGATGATTTTCGGGCTGGTTAGCGGCGGTTTCGTATTTGGCATCGCCAATATGGTGGTTGTACCTCCGGATAGTGCCGCCTTTGTGCCTGTTAGGATCGTTTCCTTGTATGACTGTTGGAAATCGCGTAAATGTACATGTACATCGATAAAGCCTGGGATAAGAAGCCCTTCCTCGCAATCAATAGTTTCAATCTCACCGTTTTTAGAAAAGTTTTTTGATTCGTCTTGTTTTTTTTTATTGGAGAGCAAGGCATTTTTTGCGTTCTTATTGAATTCTCCTTTCTCGACCTTTTTAATCTTGCCTCCATCAATCACAAGATACCCTTTCAGATTTCCCCCTTCATAAAATATATTTGCATTATGTAAAACTTTCATAATAAAATCACTTAATAATAATGAATCAGAGTCCGTACGCTCTAATATGAGTTAATGTAAAATCGGAAAAAAATATTTATTGTAACCAACAGTAGTACTAATAAGAAATTACCATGGATGTTTCTTGTTCTTCTTTTTTGTCTTTCCCATCATTTTGGCCATTTCCTCCATGTTCATTCCTCCCATGCCAGGAATTCCACCCATGCCGGGCATTCCACCTTGCTGGCCTGGAGCACCTCTTCCCCTCTTTTTTTGCATGCCCATCATATTTTTCATCATCTTTTGCATCTGATTGTATTGTTGGAGCATTTTTTTAATTTCGGTGTAGGTACTTCCGCTGCCTCTGGCAATTCTTTTTATCCGGGTTCTTCGGATGATTCTGGGATTAACTTTCTCCTCATCGGTACAAGAATCAATCACTACCCTCCATTTCTTCAAGTTTGATTGGGCCATATCCTTAAATTCCTTTGGTATGTTTTTTCCGCCCATCATTCCGATGATCTTTCTGAACATACCCCGTGAGTTTATTGCTTTAAGTTGTTCATACAAATCCTCAAGGGTAAATTTCCCTTTCATCATCCTCTTAACTTGATCTTCGGAGGGTTCAATCCCTAATTCCTCTACTTTCTTAACCAATCCTTCAATATCGGGAATGCCTAAAAGGGTTCCCACAAACTTGGTGGGTTTAAACCTGTCTAGGTCCTCTGTATGCTCTCCCACACCGATGAACCGTATTGGGGCACCGCATGCTGCAGCCGCGGCTAAAGCGCCTCCCCCTTTGGCGGACCCATCTAATTTTGTGATTACGATTGAACCTACGTTGGTAGTGCTCGCGAATGCTTTCGCTTGTGAATAGGCTTGTTGACCCAGCGTTCCATCTATAACCAAGATAGTCTCATTTGGTTTTATGATCTTTTCTAACTTTTTCATCTCTTTCATGAGATCTTCTTCTTGCTTATGTCGCCCCGCGGTATCCACCAATATGACATCTTTTTTATTTCCGCGCTTGGTAAACTTTGTTAGTCCGCGCCGGGCAATCTTAAGGGGATTTTTTTCGTTTTCCATTCCGTAATAGGCAATATCCTCCCCGGGAATGGACTCCACGACTTGTTTTAGTTGATCATACGCACCAGGTCGCCAAGTGTCGGTGTTAATCACACCGATCTTGTAACCTTTCTTCTTATATTGGAAGGCTAATTTACCCACTGTGGTGGTTTTACCGCTTCCTTGAATTCCTACCATGAGGATTACGGTGGTCTTTCCGGGTTTGACCCGTTTTTTCGCTTTTTTACCTCCAAGTAAATGGACGAGTTCGTCATGGAGGATTTTGATAATATAATCCTTTCTGCGGAGCTGCTCGTTGATGTCCTTGTCGAAAGCTCTTTTTTTTACATTTTCGGTGAGTTCAAACACCAAATCTACCTTTACATCTGCTTGTAGAAGACTCCTTTGAAGATCTTGGAGCAATGCATTAATTGCTTCCTTATCTATTTTGGGTAATCCTCTAATTTTTCGGAACATATTATCTAAATTTTTTCCGAGTTTGTCTAATACCAAATTTTATCAGCTCCATTATTATATAAATAGTGAAAACTAAAAAAATTACTCAATCGGAATTAGATTTTGACAATTCCGAATTCAAGTTCTGGGGTTTTTCTTAAGAATTTAATTTCCAATATATTTTCTTGTTCTTGTGATAGAGTTCCACAAAGGATTTAAAGAGTTTTTTATACACCTTGACATTGTCCTTTTTTGGTCGAAAAATCCCCGAATATTCTATATATTTTGGAATATCGTCAAATTTGATATGTCCCAGACCAACAGAAGCCACAAATGCGGCGCCTCTTGCGTTGGCTTGTATGGGGTTTTTCACACGACGAATTTTCCTATTCATCACGTCTGCATAAATTTGACACCAGACATCACTCATGGCACCCCCTCCAATTATATTTATGGGGTCTAATTTTCTCCCACAAAACTTTTCCACGTACTTGAGAACCCAATTGGAATTATATGCCACTCCCTCAAATACCGCTCTTACCGCATGATCAAAATTATGCTCCAAGGACATGTTATGAAAACCCCCCCGTATTTTATGATCTTCAATAGGGGTTCGCTCGCCATATAACCAAGGAGTAAATATTAGATTATCACTACCCGCGGGCGCCTGAACTGCAATCTCGTCCAGCTCATTATATTTATGTGGTTTGTCCTGCTCATCATAATAAAACACAAAATTATCCCGTAAATAGGTGAGACAATTGCCCGCACTTTCTTGTTCGGTGGCCAACATATACTTTTTAGGATTTGCCGAGGGTACCGAAGCCATATTATGAAAAATATCCGTTTTCTTCATGGGTACATGTGTAATCACCCAACTGGATGTGCCTAAATAAATATGGGCTTGGTAGTCGCGGACGGCACCCGAACCAATGGCAGCCATCTGTAAATCGGGAGAACCTCCAATAACCTTTACTGGTTTTACAAGCCCAATCTTTTCGGTTACTTCTTTAGTTGTAATTCCGAGAATATCGGTTGCTTTAATCATATCAGGTAATTTTTCCCTGTCCAAGCCTAAAATCTTGATGAGTTTATCAATATAATGGACGTTTCCCAGATCACGGATATCACAAGACCATAGAAGATGATTTGAGTCATAGGTGGCTTTAATTTTCCCAGTTAGTTTCAGGTTCATGAAATCTTTTGCTTCTAAAAATTTATAGGTTTTTTGATATATATCGGGCTTTTCATTTTTTAGGAAGAGGATATGCCCCACTGGGCCTTTTCCTGCCAATCCAGGACCTCCGCCGGTTTTTGGGATCCATTTAAGGATTTTAAACAGGGAATATCCAGAGATTTTGATAGGTCCTCCCATTTTTTTCTTTACATAGGGTGCCCCCCGAGTGTCCATCCAGCTTATTGCATTCATTAGGTGATTTCCCTTTCTATCCACCGGAACGGTGACACTCCATTGGCTTGATACACATACCGCTCCAATTTTTTCCCTGGGGACTATATCTTTTTTCACCAGTGTGGAGGCTGTTTCGAGAAAGGCATTCCACCATTGTTGGGGATCTTGTTCTGCTTTTCCTCCCTTGGCCAGATTAATAGGGGTTTTTCGAAATTTCCATCCTAAAACCTCCCCGTAGATGGAAACTAAGGCAGTTTTTACCCCGGATGTCCCGTGATCGACCGCTAAAATATATTCTGTTTCATCCTCGGAATGCATAAAATGATATTAGTTCTTAACCTAAAAAAAAATTAATAATAATGTAATGATGGAAAATTGAAAGGCAATTCTATTTAGGCGTTTCAAAATCAAATTCCACGGTCTCTAAATCAAGCAACACATTTTGATCCTTTAATTTCTCCTTGAGCTGGTCTAAATCTATATTATGGGGTGATTTTTTATTCTTAACTGAAAGTGCCGCGGCGGTACCTGCTGCTTGTCCCACAACCATAGTGGGTGTTATTCCTCTATGTGCATCTATGGCCTTTCTTTCTGCACAACCCACAGATCTACAACAAACTAATGTCCCATCAAGCTTCTCTGGCACAATTATTCCGTATGGAATCGGATATGCTTTTTCCAATTTGTTCTTTCCGGGATCGTGAGCCCCAGATCTTCCGATTACATCCTTTCTCTCATGATCAGGGTCAAAAATATCCTTTTTTGTAAGCATATATTTTGCTTTAAGGATTCTGGTCTGCCGACTCCCCATATAGAGATTCTCACGGTCGATATAAGCATCTTCCCATCCGGGGATTTCTCTAACAATATGAAGGGCGGCATCTTCCAATTTTGTCCTCATTGCCTCGTATTTTGAAAGTTCCCATAAATCTAACAGATTGACCCCCTGAATACCTGTAAGAGGGACGCACCACCTGTCTCTTCCAACCCATTTCATACCTAGCGAAAGCATGGCGATAATTTCCAAGGGTTCAAAAATTTCTTCAACTCTCTCGAAAAGTCCTTTTTCTTCCGCTTTTTGGAAGATATCTTGAAATCCTCCGAGCTTAATAAGTTTATTTTCCTCGAAATGTTTTCTTAATTTATCAGGGAATTTTTTGGGATCTGGATATCCGCGAACTGTGTCGGTTGATAAAACATATTCAATAAATCTTTTAGTATCCACCCCACCGTAATATATATAAAATCCTGCCCCGATTCTCTCGCCTGGTGGTTCTAGAACACAACCCTTCTCTCCAATTCCTTTCCAAACGAGGTCCAAATCTGCGGTGGCATCTATTACGGTTTTTGCCTTATAGGCAAATCGGCCAGTCTTATTTTCAAAAATAACACCCGTCATGCGGGGTAACTCGATTCGTTCATTATTTGTGGGAGGTTCCAAGATGACATCAACCGCCATCGTATGAAATAGAATTTCCACACCAGCTTCTTCACAAAATTGAAGAAGGGTTAATTTAATATCATGAACATCCAACCATTCTTCTCCGTCCCTCATTTCTGGACATCCCGGTGGAGTTTCCCACAAACCATCGGAATTTCCCTTATCTACTACCTCGTCCAAGATTTCCTTCGCGATACCTTTTGTGGCGACTGCACCCAAATTGTTGATGAATGCTCGCTTTTCCCACTGCGTAACTAATCCGAAAACACTTTGCCCACCCAAAAATCCAAATCTTTCAACGAGAATCACATTCGCACCATTTCTTGCCGCACTGACAGCGGCTGCCACTCCGCTGGGACTACCTCCAACAACTAAAACATCGACTTTATCGATAATGGGAATTTCCCGTGGTTCTTCCTTATATAGGCCAAACACGTCTTTTTTGGTGTATTCATCAAATTTAAACTGAACCATTTTTTTCATCTTTTTGCATTAGGTTTTGTATTTTTTTGAAAATTACCATCCATTTTAATTATTGTCAATTTAAAAGGGAGAGGAAAAAAATTTTTTTTAGAAAAAATGCTTTTCAGAACATTTTGCTCTTGGCTTTCATAAATAACCACAAAGACGTCCTTCTCGCTACAATATACTTACCAAAATAATTTAAGCTTCCCAATTAACTAATATATTATGGGAGATATGAATAGTGCTTTTTTGCCCTCGGATGAAGAATTAAATATTGAAATCTCCAAAATTCAAATCTCAGAGAATATATTAGGGGTTTGGCAAAAGATGGTTGATGTGCTTTCAAGAGTCCTTCATGTGGATTTGTCATTTATCTCAAATATTAATCGAGATATTTCAGAATTCATTGTGGTGGATGAAGAAAACACACATAAGCACCCGGTACACCAAGAATTTAATATTGCCGGTCACTATTGCGAAAAGACTATAAAAAATAAGCAAAAGCCTCATGTTGTCGAGGACGCAAGTAAGAGTAAACAATGGAAACATATGTTGGATTATGATGTTCCCTACCTCTCTTATTTGGGTTATCCGGTAAGATGGCCAAATGGAGTAATCTATGGCACCTTATGTGTGGTAAATCATAAATCCAGGAACTTTAAAGAGATAGAAATGAAGTTGATGACTACCTATCGAGATCAAGTTCAAAGCCATTTATCTATCCTTTATAAAAATGAAAAGCTGGAACAATATGTCGATATTTTAAGGAAAAAAGAAGAACAAATAAAGAAAATGAAAGAAGTTCTCCCTATGTGCATGTATTGTAATAAAATTCGGGATGAAGATGATGAATGGCATGATTTGAATATTTATTTGTCCAATGAAATTGGAAAAAAAGTGTCTCATGGTGTTTGCCCTGATTGCTATCAAGAAAGATTTAGAGAATAAATGTTCTCATTCCCCTTTTTTTACCCATTCTTCATCAAAATGGGCACATCTTATGTTAATTCCGTGCTTGTTGGTGTATGTACAATAAATGCTCCCGTCTTTGGCTTGAATAATCTCTGGGTAGGCAAACCTATCTGATTTATCTTCAGAATATTCTAAATTTCGCACATAAGGCCATGTTTCCCCGTTATCTTCCGATATACCAATTGATAGAGGATTTCGGGTTTCTGGGCTGTCATTAAATGCTAAGGCCAAATGGCCGTTTTTCAATTTCACCATCCCTAACCCCGCATTGCAATTATAGACCGGGCCTTTTTTAATTTTGGTCCAATTTCTCCCGTAGTCAAAGCTTTCCGAAACCGAAGTCCAAGGATATAGTTTTCCCCCCTTAGAAGATCGCATGTAGCACAATAGATGTCCGGGATCCAGCTCAACCACATTGGGTTGAAGTACTCCGCCCCGGATTGGCCCGATCTTTTCCCATGAACATTCATGGGATCCCTTAGCAAATTCGTCACGACTGGCAATCCAGAAATTCGTCTTATATCCTAACCATTCCGAATAATAGGGAAAAATCACCTCGCCGTTGGACATCCGAATCGGTTTATTCCGGGTCATCCTCCCCCACCATTTGGTTAAATAATGGGTATTGGTCCATGTCTTCCCTAAATCATCAGAATGCCGAACTTTCACCTTACAAGTACTCCAACCTCCGGGAAAATGTTTGTAATTTACCACTCCCGGGGAATTTGCACGATCCATAGTAACCCACCACATCCACAACCGATCGTTCTCCTCGTCAAAAAAGAACACAGGATTTCCCTCGGATTTTTTGGGCGATTCTTTTTCGAGTAATTCAACCTCATTCCATATTTCTTCTTCGGGATCGAATGTAGAGGTATAAATTCCCACATCGCCGCTTTTCTCATAACTCCCAGAATACCACGCAGTAATTATGTTTCCATTTGGGAGCTGGGCTAATGTGCTCCCGTGTGAATCCTTCCCACAAATAGCCGATTTTCCTTCTTTGGTGGGTTCGAAAATATCATATATTTTGCAAAACGTCATTTTCTATCAATAATCCTTAAATTTTTTTAATTTTTTCTTGATTAAATTCCTTTTTTTCATTTTTATTTTGTGAATTTCTGTCATTTTTCATCTGGGGGATTAAGAGTTACATTCTGATGTTTCAGTATTTTTTGAAGATCTTTAATATCGACTTCCCTGGGTTCTACCCCCTTTTGGATACATAAACCCGCAGCGGCGCCTGCTGCTTGGGATACAATAATTGTCTGGGAAATTCCCCGGCACGCATTCAATCCGACCAAAGATTTCTCATGGGGGTCACAAGATAAGGATCTGGCCCCCACTATTACGCCATCAATATCCTTGGGGATGAGTGCCCTATATGGAATATCGTATCCGTATTCATACTCGGGGTTGTGCCTGCTTACATCATGTCCGCTTGCTCTGCCAATAACATCATCCTTTTCTTTTCCGCCTTTCACATCCTCACCGCTTATTTCATATAATCCCTTAAGGATCCTTGTTTTTCTAAAACCCATTGAAGTTGCAGTTCTTTCCACATAACAATTTTCCCATCCCGGCAATGCGCTATGTATTTTTTTCATTAAATGGACGGCTTTCAGTTGATCAAGCATAAAATTTTCGACCTTTTCTTGTTCATATTGTTTCTCGAATGAACTCGGTCCTTCGATTGCCCATGTTGAATCGTAGTGAGTCTTAATTATATTTCCTTGTTCATCTTTGATTTTGATGGGGTTGATTTGTACGGGCTTTAACCAATAATAAATCATGGGAGTACAATATTTGCTCAATTCTTCCATAACTTCCTCGTATTTCTCATCCGCTTCATCAATGTAGGGTGCTCCACCCCGTATCACAATGGTTTTTCCCTCCCGCATATGTTGAAACATTTGTTCTTTATCATCAGGGTACCGCATCTGCCACCATTCAGGATGCTTCCAAAAGGCCTCTAAAAATTTCTCCATATCTACCCCTCCCAGCCACGCATATGTTTGCATCGGCATAACAGGCTCTTCGGGGAGATAAACTGCTTTTTTTCCTCCTATTTTCCATACTACATCATTATTGGCGGTACAATCGATAATTATATTTGCTTTTATTCCATATTCTTCGAACATTCCAGTTACAATTGCTACATCGGGTGAAGGGATTTTTGCTTCTTGGTTTGTCTTTATATCCAAGAGTTTTGTAAAAAGATGAACTTTCACTCCCTCCTCTTCGCACATCTCTTGTAAAGTTAATTTGATATCCTCTACGTTGAGTGGGATGTCACCGTATCCCCTTGGATCGGGTTTCCCTTCAAATGGTGGCCCTTTTCCGTCTAACCATTCTTGGTAAAGGGGATCCGAATTATCTTTCTTAACAATTCTTTCAATCATTTCCTTCCCTAACCCTTTCGCGATGACTTGTCCCTTGTTATTCGTATACTCCCTGAACTCCCAATGACATACCATACAATTGACACTTTGTCCTCCGAGGGATCCAAATTGCTCAATGAGATGGACTTCAGCATTAGGATTTGCTCTTTTACACGCAATGGCTGCAGATGCACCGCTCTGAGAGCCACCCACGACTAAAACATCGCAATCGATTTTTAAGGGTAATAATTTTTCATATTGAATTTCTAATTTCATATTTTGATCTTTTTTTTTTCCTTTATTATAATTTTTGAGCCTTGCTCTCCCGATTTAATGAGGAGCTATTGATAGCTCACAAATTCTTTAATTTTCCAAAAAACTCAAGAACAACCTATTAACAACCTAAAATCAAAAAATTAATAATAAAAAAAGCGTAATATTTAATATGGGTCGCAAGCGCGCAAACGAGTTAAAAAAAGGTAATTATTTCATTCCAGATGAAATAGATGAACCTTTCGAAGTAGTTGAAAATCAGCACAGTAAATCTGGAAAACACGGATCAGCAAAATCAAGAGTTACCGCTGTTGGCTTATTTTCTGGAAACAAGAAAAGCTGGACATTTAAGTCAGATGATATGATCGTAACCCCTACAATCAATAAGCGAAGTGGGCAATTAATAACAATAGACGAAGCTAATAAAACTGTGCAAGTTATGGACACCGAAACATATGAAACACTTGATGTTGAATTTCCCTTAGATAAGGAAAATAAGGTCTCATATGAAAAACTAGATAAACTAATTAACAATCCAGATGTATGGGGAGAAACCCAAATTGAATTCTGGGATGTCATGAATAAAATGTTCATAACTCGTATAGTTCTGCCCGATTACATATAAAACCTATAATTTTTTTCTTTTATTCCATTTCCGTTTATTATATTAATCATTTAAAACAACACATAATCATAATAAAAATATTTTAAACCCGAGTTCATCCTTATGCAGCTAGATAGTTCTCAAACCCCTATTTCAATTGGATCCGCCAAAGAAGATGATGATAATAGGGGTGTTGGCATCGCATGCAGGCTGGACTCCCCTAAAGCCTTGGAAATTGTGCAAAAGATTTCCGATTTTCTCATGGATCACGATGAGAGAATATTTTACGAAACCCGAATTGCCCCCAAATTTATTCGCCATTACGGGAAAAATTTAGGGGATATGACTACCGATAACACGAAATTCCTTATTTCGGTTGGAGGGGATGGAACGGTTTTACGAATTTGTCAAGCTTTGCCAAAGAAAAAAACTCCACCTTTATTAGGTGTCAATTTAGGAAGTGTGGGATTTCTCGATGAATCCGAAAGTGAGAACTTGCTCTCCGATTTATCGAATGTATTAAGCGGTAATTATCAATTAGAGCGGGTTTCTAGATTAAGGACAATTATTGGAAAACATGTACTACCGGAGGCTCTCAATGAAGTTCTTATCATATCTTCAAAACCCTCTAAAGTTCTCTATACCCGCATTGAAATTGATGATGCCTATTTTACCTCCAGTTATTTAGATGGTCTTATCATTTCTACACATACAGGGTCAACCGCTTATGCTTTGTCGGCGGGGGGTTGCTTGATGGATCCCAGAGTCAAAGCTTTTGAGGTGGTGCCTTTAAATCCTTTTGTGGGAACGGGTGTTTTCCGACCTTTACTCATTCCGGAGGATGCCAAGGTGAGTGTAATCTTGGAGAGGGCTAGATTAAACGGGCTTGTCATAATTGATGGACAGTCTAAGTATCGGGTCAATCCAGAAGTAAAAATTACCATCAGAAAAGCAAAAAGCGATATTTATTTTGTGCGTTTGAATAAAAATAAAGTCAACGGCTTTTATGAGCGGGTTAGAAAGAAGATTCTTTTTAGTAGAAAGATTGTGGATGACTCTCCGGAAGATTAGAGGAAATATTACCTCTTATTTCCCATTTAATATTTTAGTTTTTCTAAAGAATCAAAAATCTTTGTAACTATTCAATCAAAAATCTTGTAAGTAATTTATTATTACCAATATGAATTTAAAGAAGGATATTAATATGGATTTAGATATTTTGGTGGTTGATAATACCGCTTTTGCTTCAGGTTTCAATATAAATATTATTGGAAAAAATAACCCCGAGGTTCAAATATATATGACTCCCGATGTGGAGCAAGAAACAACTAAATCCATGCGTTCCCAACAGATCATTGATGTAGCTCAGAGTCAGGGCTTACTACGGATTGAAATACCCTCTGAAAATAGTCTTAAAAAGGTTGAAAATGTTTCCGCCCGTACGGGGGATTCTGGGGCTTTATCCAAACCTGATAAAAGCTTGATTGCGTTAAGTCTTGATCTTATGGCTGCTAATCCACAAAAGAGGGTATTTCTTATGTCCGATGATTATTCAATACAAAATGTATGTGCTCAAATGATTCCACCGGTTTCTATCTTGAAGTATTCTAAAAAAGGCATCAGTGAAGCCATCGTGTGGGAAACTTATTGTCCCTCTTGTTACCGGACATTTAATCCATCTGAATTGTCCCATAAATGCCCGGAATGTAATGTTCGTCTTAAGAGAAAAAAGAAAGAAAAGGGAAAAATAGATTTTTAAATATTAATTCCATAATATCATTATTATACGAAAAGTAATAGAACGTTGTGAAGATTATGGGTGTAGATTTAAAGCCACTTGCAAAAAATGTAAAAAAAATAATTACCTTCCAAAATCTGATCGGAAAAAAGATCGCAATTGATGCATTTAATATGCTTTATCAATTTTTGGCAATTATTCGGCAGAGGGATGGAACTCCATTGATGGATTTTCAAGGAAATGTAACATCTCATCTTTCTGGATTATTTTACCGTACGATTAATATCTTAGAACACAATATTAAACCTATATATGTATTTGATGGTGCCCCAAATCCTTTAAAGTTAGAGGAAATCAAAAGAAGGAGAGAAATTAAGAAGGAAGCTACTAAAAAATATAAAGAGGCAATAGATGAAGGCGACGAGGAGGAGGCCAAAAAATATGCACAAGCTACAAGTAAACTTACAACCTCCATGATCGAGGAAAGTAAGGATTTGCTTAATGCGATGGGGGTACCTGTGGTACAAGCAAAAGAGGATGGGGAAGCCCAAGCCGCCTATTTAATAGAAAATGATGATGCATGGGCGGTAGGATCTCAAGATTATGATTCGTTTTTATTTGGTGCCGAAAGAATTGTAAGGAATATTTCTCAAAACAGAACGAGAAAAAAAGGTTCCACACGTGTTAAAGTAGACTTGGAGTGGTATAGTCTCGATAAATTACTCAAAGAGAATAACTTGAACCAAGAGAAACTTATTGATATAGGAATTTTAATCGGGGTGGATTTTTTTGACGGTATGCCAGGAGTGGGACCAAAAACAGCGGTAGATTTAATCCAAAAATACAACAACATTGAAAAAATCTTGGATGAAAAGCTTGAAATCCGTGGGAATAAAGTGGAAGAGCATCTCCCGCTAGATACAATCAATCAAGTTCGGCAAATCTTTCTGAACCGTTATATCCAAAATTAAATTCTGAAAAATAACGGCTGTCGTAAGAATAAGTGAAGCGCCCCGATATTCCGAGATTCCTTGAGGGCAGAGACAGGGCTAATGTAGAAGCATTTGGCTGGATGCTGTTTCGCATGGTTGATACCACCAAACCACTTGCTGAATGTACTCCATTAAACGTCCGGTCGTAATTAAGCGCTGTTTCCAGGT
>CAZEPC010000027.1:11203-22185 GCA_964513765.1 uncultured archaeon | reverse complement strand
CTTGACCCTAGCCATCTTTTCGGTATTTAACAATTCGTTTCCCTTTTCCTTTTCTTTTGCCATCTTTTCGTATTTTAGTGGCTGATCAGATTTGATCATAAAAAAATTGTCATTGTCATTGTCATAATAACCAGTAAAACACTTTATCCCTTACTTCTGGTTTGTTTGCAATAGATTGATGATTCAGAGAACTAACCTTGAATATTGTCATAAATTCCTTGAAACGGGTGGTGCTTTCTTCTGGAGCGACAGGATCATAAGGAGAATAAATCTCAAGAATTTTTGATCGATCAATTTGCTTGAAAACTCTGATGCAAACATTCGGATATTTCTCTCGTAAAAATAAAGAGTTTTTATCCCGAAGCATTTGATCGGCACCACTTAGGTTTTCAGATAACTCCAAAAAGGCAGCACACAAGGTCCCAAAAATACCCCCCCTGGAAAGAAGAAACCCTTTTGTTTTATCTAATGTAGTTTTTATAAGATTTTTAAGTTCATCAATAAACGCACCATTATGGGGGGTTGCAATAGAGATAATTTTTTTGGTTTTTTGCAAAATTTTTGGATTCAAACCCAAACAGTAATAAATCACCATTCCTCCTAGACTGTATCCCACAAAATTTAACTCAATGGATGGTTCCAAAAGAGATTTTTTCTCCAAAAATTCATATAAACGGCGGGAAAGAACCTCAATTTGAGTGAATTTTTTAAATTCCAGAAATTTTCTCCCAAAATTGAAGGGAAATCGAACCAAGTTATCAAACTCAGATTGAAGCCGCGAGATAAGATCATCATAACAAACCTTCATATCCCCCCAACCACCCACGAAAACCACAACTTGATTACCAGTCATTTTCTTTATCCTCTGAGATTTATTGATTTATAAATTTTAGATCAATTTGAAAAATGATTAATTTGTGAAAAAGAATTGTAAAATAAAAAATCATTGGATTTTTTTCCTATACCAACAAAATTAGGATTACAATGGACAAAATATTGAGGGAAATTATTCATAAATCCCTTATGTCTTGAACTATTTGACAATAATGAAATCTGAAAATTTATGGGGAAACGACATTAATCGACATTACTTACAAAAAGTTCAAAGGAGAAAACCTTTTTTCACATTTTTCAACAATTAGAGGGGGGATGATGCATCCATCGACCGGGATATTCAAATACAAACATTTTACCTATGAGATAAAGGAAAAAATATCAGATATCTATAATTTATTAAGGGTATATTATTATACGAAAGAAGAGGAATATAGTATTATCGAGTATGAATTTATTTCAAACTCTTTTTTGAGATCTATTCACAGAGAGATTAGATCTCATTCATATTTGCATATCTCTTATCTATCTATTTCACTCGAATACTTATAAGCTAAAAAAAAAGAGAATTAGCCCTTAATAACCACGAATAATAATTGAAAATGCCGGATCACAACTTCTATTCATAGATGTTTGAAATAAATTCTGTCTTATGATCTTATCTATTGTTATTATTAATTTAATTGGTGAAATGGAAAGAAAAAGAGATTAAAGTGAATTATGATGAATAAAAAACAAAAATGTTCCAATCAAGGATCGGAAAAGAAAAATCAAACAATAAATAATAAACTCTTCCGAAGAAGAACAGAAGAAATACAAAACAAGGATAGAGTAAAAAAAGAAAAATATAACAATAAATATAACCGGATAGAATCAATTAAAGAAAAAAATAAAGAACAAGGGCAGCATTCACCGATTTTTGACGAGGAAAGAGGGCAATATGTTTGCAATATGTGTGGAATGGTGCTTGAAGAAAAAGTGCCACTCTTGAAAAATGGCACCAGAGCATATAGTCAAGAGGAGCGAGAAAGAAAAGATCATCATGGCAATCCAATTAACCCCTTACTTCCCGATATTCAAATGGCCACAATGGTAAAAAGAGGGAGGGCAAAAAGTCAGACACTTCGGCATGCATTACGGTGGGATACGAGATATTCTTGGAGGCAGAGAAATTTAATAAAAGCAATCTCCGAAATCAGGCGATTGGGGACCAAACTGGCACTTCCAAATTACCTACAAGAATCGGCAGCCGATTTATATAAACGCCTCTATAAGCGAAACTTATTGAAGGGAAGAAGCATAAAGGGCATGGTAACTGCAGTACTTTATTATTTAACGGCAAAGGAGAATGTGTTCCGACCTCTTGAAAAAATCAGCAGGCATGCAAATGTCCCACAAAGGAAAATCCATAATTGTTATCAAATAATCTTGGGAGAGTTTAATCTAAGGTCCCCGGTAGTGGATCCGAAATATTTGTTGAGCCGTCCAGTATCGAACTTGAATCTTCCGGCAAAGGTGGAGAAAATTGCGATAGAAATTATAAACTTTTATAGAAAAATTTATACATTTTCCGGTTTAGATCCCAAAGGAGTCGCGGCAGCCGCCCTTTATTATGCAGTTAAACATCAGCATTACCATACAACCCAGGCACAGATTGCAAAGCAACTGAATGTTACAGAAGTAACAATGCGGAAACGATTTGTGGATATTGAAAAAATGATACAATTTATCAAGGAGAATCGACACCGTACAAAAAAAGGAGAAAAGAAGAAAAATTATTGTAATCCCGAGTTACCCAAGAGATATAGGGAGCGAGAGAATTAAACCGGACGGGCTGGATAAAGATTAATTTCCTAATTTTTTTTTGCATTATATTATTTTTTCAATTTTAAAAATAAATTTAAATAATTTTCTAGATGGTTTACCAAAAGAAAGTTATTTTTCACCTTTTTCTGGGCATTTTCACCCATTTTTTTAGCTTCATCCGGATGAGAGAGTAAATATATACATTTTTCAGCCGCTTCTTCAATGGAATCTACCAAAAATCCATCCTCACCATCCGTTATTTGTAATTGAATTCCTCCCACATTTCCCCCAATCACCGGTGTCTTTTTCCACATGGCTTCCGCCACAGTAAGACCAAAACCCTCTTTGAGAGATTTTTGAAATACTATATCGGAGCCCCGTTGAAAAGCATTCACCTCAGTATCATGAAATCCATCTAAATTAGAGAAAATATGAATTTTAGGATCCCCTTTCGTATAATCTTGGAGTTTTTCAAGATAGATCTTCCCTTCGGGATCATCATCCGCCAAACTACCGATAAATACCAATCTGCAATCTATTTTTTTTCTGACCTTTCGATATGCATCCACTACACCTATCGGATCTTTCCATGGATCAAATCGAGATACTTGAGTGAGAATGGGCAGATCCACGGGCACATGTTGAGAAATAACTTGTTTAACCTCTTTTTCGGACATTTCCTTATTTTTCTCGGCAAAAGGATTGATTGAGGGAGGCATAGTGTAAATAAAATCATGGACATTCGCCTTTGCAAATTCTTTTTTATGGAAGATGAGTGCATCATATTTTGGGAGAATTTCCTTCAATACATCCCATATTTGAGGATTTGGATCGGAGCTATCAATATGGCATCTCCAAATCCAATAATTATTGGTTTTTTCGGCATATTTTATGGTAGGCGCGGGTTGAGGATCGTGAATAATGACGTAATCAGCATCAGGCGTTAATTCCTTGTAAATGCTTAAGCCTTGGTTTAAATACGTTTTTAATTCCTCTTGTGAAAACTTTATGTCCCTGTTTCCTTGAACCGCGTTATGAATTTTCTTGGAAATTTCAAAAAAAGAATCTGGGGCTGAAAACACATTCCAACTTACATCCAAACCCAACTCCTCCATAAGAGCGACCATATTTTTTAGGATTTCGGCAACCCCACCTCCGTATTTTGTGGCGTTGATATGTAAGAAGCTTTTATCTTGAAGCATTCTTGCCTTTTCACGAATTTTGGCAATATAATCTTTTCCGACTAAATTTAAATACTCAGCAAGCATAATAATTTTCCCATTTAACTTACAAAAAGGGTATGTAAAAACGCTTAAGGGCAAAATCTTTCTTCCCAGTGTAAGTCTTATAGACATCAAAGATGAACATAGTTTATTATTAGGTTTTTTGAGTTAATATGATTTAAGATAAATTAGTTTATTAAAAGATTTATCCAAGTCCTGGACCTCATGACTCATCTAAAAGAAAGTTAAGGATTTAAATTAAGCTTTATATATGACTCTTTATGTTTTTTATGTGAATTAAGGAAGATCGGGACCACGCCAGAGCTACTTTTAGCTCTAAGCTTGTTTAGGATTTGTCGGTTAAGGATTAAATTACCAGTCAGTTGGTTTTGGGGATGGTGGTCTTGATTTTTTTTATCTAAAGAAATTAGAATGGAATAAAAAGTGAATAAAAATGAAAAAATCAAAAAAATATAGTATATCACTATTGGTGATTTTGATCTCTGTGCCTATTTTCGCAGCCAATTTGAACCCTGTAAGCGGGCAAGATGACGTGGAATTAAGCATAATAGTGACTGGACAGCAAGCACCGGCAGTAGAAGGTGTCATCAATGACTTTCTTAGTAGCGATCTCGGCGATGGTGTTTCTGGAGTCACAGTGGTAACTTCAGGAGAGAGGGCAGAGGATCAACTCAGTTATTTAATCAACCTCATGAATAGTGAAGACGACGAATTTGATGTGTTGGGACTTGATGTGATATGGCCCGCACAATTTGCGGAAAATGGATGGATTGAAGAATTAAGTTCCAGTGATTATGGAGTCACCTCCGATGAAATGAACGATTATTCTAGCGGAATGGTACAGGCTTCTACATATGATGGAAAAATTTGGGCCTATCCATCTTTCTTAAATTCAGGTGTATTATTTTAACCCGATGACATTTTAGCCAGAAATGGATTTAGTGTTGAGGATATCGGCACTTGGGAAGGGTTTAATGCCACCTTAAATACAATTTTGGCCAATGAAACAGAAATGGATAATAATCCAAATTTAGTGGGGCATGTGGGACAATTCGATGCCTATGAAGGTGGTGTATGTAACTTCATGGAATGGATTGGAAGCGGAGGGCAAATTGAGATATTAGATGATGAGGGCAATGCCAATATTACCACCGATAAAAATCAAGAATCCATGGAATTCTTATCGGGATTAATACAGCCCAGATTTCAGAATTTAAGTGCCACCGATGCGGTAATTCCACGAACTGCCCTAACAATGGATGAGGGATCCTCTAATTCTGTATGGTTGGCAGGAAATGCGATCTGTATGAGACAATGGCCATTTGCATATGATCTCACAAAGGCCACGAATGATTTGAATGCTACGGATGGATCGGGCAATTATACGCAATTTGGAATCACTAGAATGCCGATTAAATCGGGAGCTACCAATGCAAAATCTTCCGTTGTAGGGGGAGCAGTATTATCCGTCTCCACTTATTCAAATAATAAACAGGAAGCATTTAACTTAATCCGATACTTGGGAGATCAAGATGCCCAAGAGTACGAATTAACTTCGACGGCCAATTTCCCCGCGTTAAAGTCCGTTTTTAGTAATCCACCGAGCGGATATGAATGGATAACCGATTTTGCCTCTGCAGCCCAGAGCACCCTTTCACGACCCGTCCATCCAAAATATTCTCAGATGTCCACACAAATTGCCGATGGTTTTTCCAGCCTCTTAAGTGGGGCAAAAAATGTCAGTACAAGCCTCGCAGAGATGGAAGAGGATGTAAATGAGATCATTGCAGGAGGGGCTACTGAGACCGGGGGGATTCCAGGATATCCCGTTGGTTTGATTGCGGTAGCATCACTATTTTCGATCGGAATAATGGTCGCGATTATGAAAAAAAAGCATTAACTCGTAAATTGAACCTATCAATTAGGGGCTAAGATTCTGAAATTTAGGATCTCAAGAACTTAGAAGTCCCAATTTTTTTTTAATACCATTATTTCCATTCATCTTTTATACTTATACTCACCAAACAATATTATAGTGATTTAAATGTCCGCAGAACCCGTCCAAAAAAAAGCCAGCATGGATGAATTATCAATTAGAAAAGAAAGAGAAAAATCGATCTCAGATGAATCATTTGCTGCCCGGATATTAAGCCCGGCCGCTATTATATTTCTCATTGGTATTTTATTCCCAATGGTAACCGCATTTCTTATTAGTTTTCGAAACAGCAGTGGGGGAAATTATTTCGGAGACCAATTCACCCGGCTTAACTATTATAACCTTATTCGATATGAATGGGTCAGATCTGACAGATTTTGGCAATTTACATATCAAACATTAATTTTCACGTTCGGAGCGGTTTTTTTCGAATTTTGGTTGGGATTGATATTTGCCATCATATTAAATAAAAAATTTAAAGGGAGAGGAATAGCCAGGGCCACATTATTAATTCCTTGGGCACTACCCACTGTTGCATCCTCAACAATATTCAGATTTGAATTTTTTGCAAGTGCAGACAGTTTTGGGTTTTTTAATAGTATTTTAAAGATGATGGGTCAGCAAACAATTAATTTCTTTGGGGCTGATGCCCGTGTCCTCTTTAATCTCACCCTTCCCCGTCTGACAGAAACGGGGTTCGGGCTAATTGATATAAGCGTAACTATGACCATGGTGACCGCGATAATTGTAGACATCTGGAAAACGACCCCGTTTCTCAGCCTCCTCATCTTAGCAGCATTACAGGTTGTGCCGAAAGATCTTCTGAAGGCCGGTGATATTGCAGGTGCTTCTGGTTGGCAAAAATTTTGGAAGATCCAATGGCCGATGATAAAACCAGGAGTAGGAACAGGATTACTGTTTAGAGTAGTTGATGCGGTAAGAGTGTATGGTGCAGTTATCGTATTTAATGATTCATCGATTTATTCGATGACGGTCCAAGCCGTACAACTACGACAAGCCACCGAATATGGGTCTGCATCGGCGGTTGCGGTAATTGAATTCATTATTATTATAATATTCGCCATGATCATCTTGAGTTTGACCAGGAAAAGAGAGAAAAAGAGGAAAAAAGGGAAACCCGAGGAGAAGGAAGATACAGAAGAGATTGGATTATCAAGCCCAAATAAGGAGAGGGTGGTGGACCAAAACGTCAGTATGGCCGCGGGAAAGCCAAAAGTAAAAGATATCAGCGAAGCTGAACTCAAATGGATCGTAATCCGAAGAAATCTTAAAAGGATAGGATTCGCCATCCTAGTCGTCCTAATGAGCTTTTGGTGTGCCGCGCCATTTCTCTGGATATTGCTCCGCTCATTTCGAAATCCCCTTATAGCTTTTAGGCAACAAAGCTTTGAGCTGATTCCTAAATTCTTTTCGATGAAATCTTATGAAATTATATTCACGGAATCTCAATCATTCGGAGTGACATTTGGGAGGGCACTTTTAAATGGTTTTATCTTATCGAGTATTACGGCGGTAGTGGTTTTGCTCATAGCCTCGCTGACCGGGTACGCCTTTGCAAAATTCCATTTCAAATTGAAACCACTTATAATCTTTTTGGTGTTTTCCATGACGGCCCTACCTCCCATTATTATCGCAATTCCCTACTTCATACAAGTAAAAGCACTCGCACAGATTAATCCAATATTTGATCTTCATAACAATTTGTTGGGCCTAGTTCTCCCCTATACTGCCCTCAACTTGCCGCTTGCCGTATTTGTCCTGCAGTCCTTTTTTGAGGAGATTCCCGAAGACCTCTGGAAAGCTGCGAAGGTTGATGGTGCCTCCCGTATGCAAATCTTTTGGAAGGTAATTTTGCCGCTAACCTTACCTGGACTATTTACTTGCTTCATCTTGGTGTTTATCAAATCATGGAACGAACTTTTATTTGCGCAATTGTGGTTGACATCAGACATCAAGCATACGGTACCCAGGGCGATTTTGAGATTTGTCCAGAATCCACAAAGTCTCGCGGCAGAATGGAACCCCAATCTTGTTATATTAGCTGCCACATCAATAGCAACCGTGCCTCTTGTCATAATTGTATTGGTATTCCAGAAGAAAATTATATCCGGAATAACTAGCGGGGCCGTTAAGGGATAGAAATGATAAAAGAAGCAAAAAGGAATTAAGCAAAAGGCAAAACCATACCAACAAAACCACATTTTTTCATATTATAAAAAAATAAATGGAATTTTATATGAAATTGCTTAGCCAAAATACCAGACCATAATTGAGTCTTGTGTAAAGATTAAATGGTTCAAATGTTTTGGGAAGAATTTAAAAAAAACGGAAGAAATTAAGAAAAGAACGAAGAAAGATGATAAAAAATGGTTGAAATACGTTTAGAAGATGTTGATAAGATTTTTAATCAAGAAGTCGAAGCATTAAAAGATGTAAATCTCACAATCCAAAATAAGGAATTCATGGTATTGGTTGGGCCCTCAGGCAGTGGAAAGTCTACTTGTTTGAACATCATTGCCGGGCTTGATCATGTCACCGAGGGAGACATATGGTTTGGAGATATAAATGTTACAGAACTCAGCCCCAAGGAAAGAAATGTGGCGATGGTATTCCAGAGCTACGCACTCTACCCGCACATGACCAACCGTGAAAATATGAGTTTCGCCCTTCGCCTGGCAAAGAGGGATAAAGATTTTATAGATGAACAAGTGAAAAAAGCGGCCAAAATATTGGGCATTGAAGAGTTACTCGATAGAAAGCCCAAAGAATTAAGCGGGGGGCAACGACAAAGGGTTGCTTTAGGAAGATGTATTGTGAGAAACCCGACGGTATTTCTCTTCGACGAACCTCTGAGCAACCTTGATGCGAAACTGAGGACGCAAATGAGAGCAGAGGTCATTAAGCTTCAAAAACAACTTGAAACCACGTTGGTGTATGTAACTCATGACCAAGTCGAAGCCATGTCCATGGCAGATCGAATCACCATTCTGGATCAAGGGAAAATTCAACAGGTGGGAACTCCCGATGAAGTGTATAATGAACCCCGCAATAAGTTCGTGGGCGGATTTATCGGATCGCCGGCGATGAATTTTATTCCCGCCGAACTCAATAATCATAGTTTGAAGTTTGGAGAAAATAAACTGGAGCTGGAGGATGAGATCTTTGAGAAATTAGAGAATAGAAATTCCGATGACCTGATTTTAGGTATTCGACCCGAACATTTTGAGATAGCCAAAGAACCTTTCGAGGATGGATATGAAATTACCGTTGATGTGATTGAATATTTAGGTGCTCAATCCTTGGTGACCATTGAAGCAAAAGGAGACATAGAACTTAAAGTCATGGCCCAAGGACATTATCGGGCAAAAATGGGATCCAAATCCTATATTCGATTTGATAAAGACCTAATTCACATCTTCGACACCGAAACCGAAATCAACCTCATGCATTATCCGGAAAATGATAAATAAACATTTAAATAAACGATGTGTCCAGCATGGGAAAAATTAAAATACGGAAACTCTACGAAAAGGCCCAAGAAAAGAGTATATTTGCCGGAGTTATTATAATTGATTTACTTGCAGTTATTTTCTTTGCGATCAATCCCGTCCCCATATTTATCCCCGGAGATCTGCCGTTGGTACTTTCCCTCATAATGGGATTATTATTCTCAATGAAAAATAAGAAAAAAGAGAGGCATCCATTTTACGTGAGCTTAATTGTAGGTCCGGTCGGGGCAATTCTTGCATCGTTTTCCATCTCCTTGATGATGTATATCATTTCTTCGGAACTTTTATTCAATGATATTCTATTCATAACCCTTCTCGTAGGAGTTGGATTATCAATTATGCTCTCGGGATTATTCGGGGTATATTTTTGGTTCAAAGAGGAGAGAAAGTAAAAGGCTACGAACGATGTTTATAAAAAGCTAATATTCATAAGTAAGCAACTGCCTATCAAAGGCTTCTCTCTTTTTCTGTTTCTAATATACTCTGAATCATATTTTTTTTGCACATATCCATTTGAGTAAAACGAGAAATAAATTTTTCCCTTCCCAAGAGACTTTTTCTAATTTCTTTTGGTGATTTTCCCTCAGATGCTAAGGTAATTGTTTTCTCTTGGAGAGCCTCCATAAACTTAACTTTTTCCGATAACTTAAAAGAAACATCATCAACAACACCCCTAAATGCGCAAAAGATCAGATCAGCATTGAATTTTTCCAATTTTTTGATCGATTCCAATATTTCAAAAAAGTTTTCATAGGAAAAGAGCATTTTGATATGACTACCACAATAAATATCGCCCGTGAAAAGAGATTTTAATTCTTTGAGATAAAAAGAGAGGTGATGATCCCGGTGACCTGGTGTTTCAATAGGAATGAAGGTGAAATCATCAATATTCAAAGGACAGTCTATACTTACCCCTTCTGCAGTACAAGGTTCAGGAGTGCCCCAGACAAATCGCTGATAAAAAAGGAGGTTGAGAAAAGAAGGATCCTTCATAAAAGGCAGAGCTTTAGGATGGGCATAGGTCTGCACATCAAAATTGCTTTGTATCGCTTTGAGATTGCCAATGTGATCCTCATCTGCATGAGTTATCAACACATGTTTGGGAGTATTTTTCTCCAAGAAAGCCAAGAATTTATCTTGAGCCACGATCGGTCCGGTGTCGATAAGAATATCATTGATCATAAATGCATAACACGGATACACTAGTTTTCCCATAAAAGATTTTCCAATTTTGATGCATTTTACTTCCTGATCATCTATTTCCTTTATAGAAACCGAGAAATACCCCATATCATTTGAAAGGAAGGGGTTTTTAAAATACTCTTTTATCCTAAATTTAGTGAAAACAACGAGAGATCTTTAATAGAAACAAAGATTGAACCAATATATGAGAAAGAGGTTGGAAATTGCATGTATCGGGGATTCTCTAACTGCAGGTATTTCGGGATATTTTAATTCGCTGAAAACTAACTCTTATCAATATTGGCTCCATAAATATCTTGCAACGGAGTCGAAATTATGGAAAGAAAACCGGACCTTTTATCAGAATTATGGAGTTCCAGGGGCAGTTATATCCCAAATTCAAACCCAAACAGAATTATTGGAAAATCCGGATTGGGCAATTATCATGGG
>CAZEPC010000027.1:0-11193 GCA_964513765.1 uncultured archaeon | reverse complement strand
ACGATTTCTGGATGTTCTCCCACCCCGAGGATAAAGAGCAGAACCGAGAATGTATTGAGCATGTAATAAGTACTTTAGAAAAGATTATTCTAGAGGTAAAAGAAAGGGTTAGAAATACAGTACTTTGTTCGGTCCCACCTGTGAAGATTGGAACAGCTGCCAGCCAAAGTATGCATGAAAATATCCTGAAAAGTAATCAAGAAATAAAGGCAATTGCCCAAAGGCAGAATGGAGTGATATTTTGCGACATACATGGGAAAATGAGCGGGAGGGGAGGACAAATGAATCCCGAATTGTGTCAAACCGATGGAGTGCATTTCTCCTTGAAGGGAAATAAATCGTGCGGAGAAGAGATTGCCAAATCAATTCTCAGCAAACTCCAGTAATTAATAGCAAGCGACAGAAGGAATATTGTTTTTTAGGAGGAGCAATAAATGTCTTTTATTATCCAATCTTTTTAAATAATCGTTATTGTAATACATATATGAGAGTGATTGCTGAAAGTTGGAGGGAGTTGAGGTAAATTGGATATGGTGCTTGTGTGGATCCTTCTCTCAACATTTCTAATGAGCCTTATCTCTTGGGTTGGGTTGGTTATTGTTTATATTAACAAAGAGGCAATGGATAAAATTAAAAAACCTCTGATTGCTTTTGCGGCAGGCTCTCTTTTTGGAGGTGCCTTCTTTCATATGATCCCGGAAAGCCTCAATAAGGTGGGCATACACACAGAATATTTTATTTGGCTTGTTGGAGGATTTTCTCTCTTTTTCTTACTCGAACAAGTGATTAATTGGCATTATTACCACCATTATAACCGCGAAAACACACAATCAAAAGAAAATAAGATCGATCATATCCATCATGGGGAGGAAATTAATGCATCCAGGAATACGGATGGTGAAGAGGCACCAAAGGAATCATTTACGTATTTAATTTTGATTGCGGATGGGCTGCATAATTTTATTGGCGGAATTGCAATCGGCAGCTCATTTTTAATTAGTGTGGATGTGGGAATCATAACTTGGATCGCAGCCGCCGCCCATGAAATCCCTCAAGAGTTGGGAGACTTCGGGATTCTCGTTCACGGAGGATGGAAAAAAAAGAAGGCACTTTTCATGAATTTTCTCTCGGCATTAACGATTATACCAGGAGGACTCTTGGTTTATTATTCTTCCCAAAGTATTAACATAGGGCTAATGTTGGTTTTTGCAGCTGGGAATTTTATCTATTTGTCTGCCTCAGATCTTATACCTGAAATCACACACGGGCAAGCCCACATTAAAAAAAAGGAAGGTATCGAGAGCAACGAGATAATCAAAAAAGGAATACAGTATTTCATTTTCTTCGTGATCGGACTATTAATCATTTTGATGACAAGAATTTTGGTACATAATTGAACAAGCCTCTCCCTATCCCTATTATTAGGGATACTGGGAAAGAATCTCCTTCACTTCTTCATTGCTGGTTTGCCCGAACTTGTTATAAAATCTCCCAATCGCCCCGAAGAGTCGAGGTTGAAGAGGGCATTCGACCTTATCCACCATCTTACTTATCTTAGAGAGGGACTTCTGAGGAGCAACCGGGACCGCCACAATAATTTCAGAAGGATCCATATCTTTTAATACTTCAATGGCGACTTGCATGGAGGCGCCCGTTGCTATCCCGTCATCGACCAAGATTACCCTTTTTCCTTCCAAATGCATAGGCTATCCTTCTTTGTGGTATAGTCTCTCCCTTATTTCTAATTTTTCCTTTTCATTTTCAATTACTTTCTCAATCTGACTTTGACTGATATTAAGGCGAGAAACTTTATCCAGGTGGATAATTTTGCCACCCCCAGATGCTATAGCCCCAATTGCGAACTCTGGGTTTTCAGGGTGGCCTAATTTGCGCACCACCAGCACATTGAGAGGTAAGCGGAACTTTTTGGCGATTTTGTCTGCCACCGGAACTCCACCCCGCGGTAATGCCAATACAATGCCGTGTTCAATATTTCCGATCACTTCTTTAAGATGAGTGGCTAACACCTCACCCGCATCAGATCTATCCTCGTATTTATCCATTTAATCACGCTTCGCTATATGAGCCGTGAAATTCTTTCTTTAAAATCCTAAGGATTTAATGTCAAAACCACAAAGAATAAAATATGAAAAGGAAACACATCGAGCAAATTATCGTAATATTAGTCATAATACTCTTTTCCATTAACTTATATCAAATTACCCACTTTATACAAAATTACCAAACCCTCACCCAAGAATCCGAGGAAATCCCCTTTCAAGAAGGGGTGAGTTTCACCCGATGGTCCTCCTATGCCTATAATAAAAACAGCACATTGGAAGACCTTCAAAAGATAAAATTGAATAACATAGATTGGATTGCGGTTAATAATTGGTGGTTTCAAGATTACCTCAACAGTACCGATATTCATATGGGAGATTGGAGCGACAGCCATGAAAATATGACAGAGTTCTTCACCTATGCGAAATCGCTGGGACTTCATATTATGTACAAACCGATGCTAAACTTAGAAAAAGTTTACGAATGGCGATCCTACATTGAGTTCTCCGAGGAATGGATGGGGAATTATACGGAATGGATGGTGGACTGCGCCAAAAGTGCCGAGGAAGGAGGGGTCGAGATTTTATCCTTGGGATGCGAGATGGGAAATATGCAAATTCACACCGAAGAGGTTCGTGAGATGATCCGACAAGTTCGGGAGGTCTATTCCGGGAAATTAACCTACTCGGCCAATCATGATAGCTTCAAATTTATCGACTGGTGGGACGACGTGGATATGATCGGAGTTTCCATGTATTCCATGATGACCGTGGATTGGGATCCCACAGTAAAAGAGATGACCACCGTTTGGAACGGAAAGTATCGGGAATTAGAAAAGTTGGCAATGAAATGGAATAAACCCATTCTTTTTACCGAGATTGGGATTCAGGCACTTGAAGGATCAAATATGATTCCCAATGACAATCAAATCTCCCAAGAGTATGAATTGGAAGAGATGGAAAATTATTATCGATCACTTTTTGAGTCTAAGATATGGACAGCCTCTTGGTTTAAGGGAGCATATTGGTGGATATGGGACGGAGGTTATGAAAGCACCGGATTTAATCCCTACTTAGTAAAAGATCTCCTCCAAGAAGAATACGGAGGGGTGCATGAAAGTAAATCAATAACTCAAACTACGATTCAAGCGGTGAGTATTTATATAATCATGCTAATGGCCACGATTGTAACTTTATGGAAAATAAACAATGAGAGAAAGAATAAATCATCTTTAGGTTCTCCGCGAAGAGGACAGGACCCTCAAAACCACAATACAGAAGAAAATGGATTCCAAGGTATCGGTTCCAATAATACCACAAATACCATGATGGGATTAGTATTGGGGACTTTTCTCTTTTTCATTTCCACAGATTTGATTTCATCCCTTTTCCACGTATTTCATCAATTTTTCACCTACACCATCATATTCCAGATATCCCCAGTTCAAATGGCTCTTACATTCATGGGATTAATGCTGGGAGGATTAGGTTTTAATTATCTTCTGAAAAAATATGAGAAAAATGCCAATTTGGAAATCCTTATTTTGATGATAATGGGAAAAACATTTTTATCCCTCAACAGCAGAGATTTTATCTTCTTTATTACCTTTTTCCTAGACTTTGCCATTTTTTTCGGGCTAGTGTTAGAAGTAACACATCATTTGAGCAAACAAAAAGAAGAAAACATAAAAGAAGAGAGAAACCTAGATGAGAATAAACAAAAGGAAGGGAGCAAAATGGAAGAAACCAAAAATCATATTAGAGAAAATAGAGAGCAAAAAATGATCTTGTTCACCATCGGGGCGGCAATTGGGGTTTTTGCAATAAACTTTTTCGTATCTCTGCTTGTGGGCAACTTCACAACCGGGCTTGGTTTATGGCCCTTAATGATCTGTGGATGGTTTAAAAAGAAACAAGAGATACAATCTCGAACCCAAAAGCTGGAGCAGAATCGGGGTCAAAATGGGCAATCGAAAGAGCAAATCGCATCAAAAGAGCAAAAACCTCTCAGAATGATGTTCTTGCTCAATTCTTTCTTAGCAGGCATGCTTATCCCTTTCGGAAATTCCATACTGAACCTCATCAATTTTTCTAAACTCCTTGTAGTGCGCCATTTCCTCCCTGCCGCAACCTCGGGGGCAGTTCTTTTTGTGGCCTTTTGGATATATTTTGCAAAGTATAAGAGTAACAATAAGAATCGAGAAACCAAGATCAAGGATATATTCCAACTTGGATGGGTATCCAATGAAAAATTATTGAGAATCAATGCGGTTATGATTGGGATCGGGGTTCTCTATACCCTCCTACATAATTTTTCCCCCCTATGGTATATATTTTCGGGAATTTACCAGCTCTTCTACATGCTGACCTTTTTGAATTCGATTTATCCGACCTATTCAGAGGATAAAACGGGAAAAATGTTTGCTTACATAGCATTGAGTGGGATTCTCTTTACTCTGGGATTTATCCTTAACGCTATGAAGGGATTATTAATATACGCAGTCACCTTCTTTGTTTTTAAAGATGGATCTTTAGTCAGAAGAGACCCTACAGTAGATCCTGTGACCAATCTTGACGTACCAGCATTCTTGAACACATCAATCCTTCTCGTTGCATTTATTCTGGTATCCTTGGCAATGATATACATGAAAATTATAAAAAAGAAAAAATTAAGAAGCCAATGAAAAGTTTGGCCCTTATTTATCTTTTCCTTGGGATTTTGAGCGATTTATAAATTGGGAGAATGAAGCACGGGGTTCCCCGCTCCCAAACCTTCTTCCAAATATCTTTTGTTCCTCGGAGAATCCTTTCGCTTGCGGATAATATGCCTTATTGATGAGATGTTTGGCATCTTTAAGGCAGTTTTGGGTTCTCTCCACCATCTGTTCTGAAAGCTCCCGTACCTTTGCATCCAGCTCAGCCAAAGGAACAACATGATTCACTAACCCAATCGAGAGCGCCTCTTGGGCACCAATGATCTTTGCAGTATATATGAGTTCCCGTGCCTTTAAAATACCCACCAGACGGGTAAGACGCTGGGTCCCGCCACCTCCAGGAGTTAAAGCCCACTTGGCCTCAATTTGTCCCATCTTTGCGTTTTGTGCGGCAATAATAATATCAGATGCCACCATCACCTCAAATCCGGCGGTCAGATTCAGGCCTTTTACCGCAAATATAACGGGAAATGGAAGTAATTCCAGCTTCCCAAATACCCGCTGGACTTTTTGGGAAACTTCCTTGCCCTCTTTTCTTGAAAGATTATAAAACCACTTGATATCTGCCCCTGCCGAAGTGAATTCATCGGAAGTGCTAGAAATCGCCATCACCCGAATCTCTTGGTTGAGGGCACATTTCTCTAAAATTTCCCATAATTCATCCACGACCTGGGGGTTAAACGCGTTTTTTTTCTCTGGTCGGTCCAATCTTAGCCAAAACAATCCTTCCACTTGTTCATCAAATTGTGAACTCCAGAATTCAATGTCTTCAAAATCCATCTTGTTATTGAATTAATCGTAAAAATAAATAAGATTTTTGTATGTGGTTTTAACATTAAATAATATCTACTTCAAATGGAGCAAAATCTAAACATGTACGATATAATAGCTAAACACTATTCAGAGTTATTTCCTTTGGATGAAGACCGAATCAACTTTATTACCAATTCAATACCACAAGCATATTCCACAGTTTTGGATGTAGGATGGGTTAAAAAAGAAACTGAGAGAATTCAATTCAAAGTAATGGGCATGCTCCAGCTCAAGGAAATGGAAAAAAAGTTTGGGACAATTGTATGTTTCGGAAACACACTTCCCCACCTCACCAATTTATAGAATTCTATGCGTTATTCAAGGGAGCACCGCAATTGGCACAATATTTTGCGCCCTTTGGTACATTTGCACCGCATATCTCGCACTCGACTAAACTTTTTTCATTTCTTTCTTCTGTATTTTCATCGAATTGTTGGGGTTGATAGGTTCTCATGGGATGGTGATTCGCCCGGGAATTGTATTGGGGAGGAGGGTTTTGATACCTTTGATCCTCATCTTGCGGACGGGTTGTTTGCCCTTGGTTGACATAGGAGGAAAATCCCCCAGAGCTGCCTTGATATGCCCTGGTAGAAAATTGTTGTCCGTATCCAGTTTGCCTTCCGTATTGTGCAAATTGAAAGATGCCAACCAAACCTTTAGCTATTTTATACTGCCCAACCACACTTAAAATCGTTAGAGCTAAAGACACAAGCAACAAAATTAGAAGAAGGGTAATCCCCGTGGGTAGAAAATAGGTAATCAATGAGAGTACTGCTTGTGAGAATACACTGATTGAAAACAACCTAAATCCTTCATCCAAGAACGCAAATTCCGGAACAGAAGGCAATTCAGAGGAATGATTTTGAACAAATTCCACAATGTATTTAATGATAAAATATTTCAAGGCTAGATTACCAATTTCAAAGATCAAACCCATAATCTGATTGGTAATAAAAGCATTAACAAGAGTAAGAATGATACTGGCAATTTGTAAATTGAACGCATTTATCAAAGATTGGTCATTACTGATTTTCTTAGCTCTATTGAGTCTAGACAGCATCTGAATAAAGAAGATTAATAGAGCAAATACAACTACAATTATGACAAAACCAAGTAAAATTAAGATTGCCTCGGCTTGAAACACAACCACAAATATCGTGGACAGCAGAGTAACAATAGAAAGAGCAACGGAAACTAATAATTGCTTCTTCATTATGGAGCCATAATCATACATATTTTTCGCGACTTGAACATCCACTTCGATCAATTATCTTAAATAAAAAGAACATAAAATTCTTTGGGTTTTTAGGAGAAGGAGAAAGATATTAATGAATAGTTATAGAATCCCTTAAAGATAACTCAGAGATAACTTAAAGATAACTTAGAGATAACGAAAAAAAGAAGATAATTTAAATGGAAAGACACGGCCAAAAAAAGGCCGATAGTAAAGATTTATTCAATCACGGTTAAAGCTTGATTCGTGCCGTTGAGCCAGTTCATAGATAATGTAATATTATGAGCGCTGACATCTACTTGACAGAACCCGGGAGGTTGTGCATTCTGTCCATTATTACCGCCAACGCCGACCATGAAATAATTAACTCCGTTGATTTCATTGACCTCAAATCTGTGAGCATGTCCATAAAAGACCGCATCCACATCATACTGTTCCATAAGAGAAATAAAATCCTGATACGCTTCTTTGACCTCTCCGTCCGAAACAATGGGAGGATGAAGAGAGACGATCTTATATTTCTTTGAACTGGCTTTCTGTAAATCATTCTCAATCCAAGTAAGCTGCTCTTCGGTAAACTCTCCCCACCAACATGCCGAGCTAGTATAGTTCCAAGGATCTGCCATCAAAAAGTGGGTATTGGAATAGTTATAGGAGTAATAGTAATGGGGCTTGGATTCATAAGGATAACGACGATCAAAGATATCGCCCTCGCAATTATCATGGCGCTCATGATTTCCAACTGCAATTTGAAGGGGAGCAAGGGAAGATAAATCGCTCGAAGTTGAAATGTCATCAAACCACGATTTCCACATGGCCTCATCGGTCCCTTCCGAAACAATATCACCGCAACAAATTGAAAATGCCAAATCCATCTCTTTCTCCTTTACATAGGCATCCATTTCCTTGGGGACATTTGGCTGGAACGTGGTCCCTAACAAACCGCTGTTTTGTCTCGGATCCGCAAACACCAAAAAGGAATAATCTTCTTCTCCCGCAGGAGCCGTGGTAAAGCTGAATATTTCGGATTCCCTAAAGTTGCCCAAACGATAATAATATTTCTGTCCCGGATCCATCCCCGAGAGAGGCACTTGGTGCCATTTGAGACTCTCATCCAAATTGACCTCTTGATTAAGAGAATCTGCCGAAGTTCCGTAATATACGATGGAATTAGAATTTTCTTTAGTTCGCCACATGATGGTAACTTCCGTTTGCGGGTCTTGATCGGAGCCCCAGGTCAATACAGGCCCCGTATTATAACGAACGGCACTCGCATAAGGAGTAACAAACATGGCAGCAAGGACAATACACACAATCGAAATGATCGATATGAACGAATAAATCGCCGGAATTACCCTCTTTAGTTTTTTATTCTCCTCGAGTTTTTTGAGTTGAAGTCTAGTTAAATAAATCAGCAAAAGAATTACAATTGAAACCGCTATTGCAGCCACGATCCCATAGGCCATATCATAGCCGAATAATATTCTTTGAAGAAAGATTATGGCCAAAATCCCAACCACAAGCATTGAGATTGGGACTAAATACCCCATTTTCAATAGGGCTTTTTTAGTTTTTGAATCCATATGATAGATAAGTTTTCGTTTTATTAATAGCTTAAGTTGAGGTTTGATCCGCGGGTCAGGGAAAAAAATCATAAGAAAGGGAAAAAATTGTATTGATTTTATAGTTTAGACATCACTAGTATCAGAGCCATCAGAACTATCGAAAGATCAGAAGTTTCCACTCCGAATTGCGTAAATCCCCCACACAATAAAGCTCCAAAGCCATTCCAAGAGTGGTTTTTCCTCGGGATAATCAAGGATATGCTTTTTGTCTTCAATTTCATCCACATATTTTTCCAAGTATTTCCGAGTTTGTTGCCCGATTAAAGGGGCAGGCTTTAGATCGACAATTTCACGATTGGTTAAATGGATAGGAGTTCTTAAAAATGAGAGCTTGGTTAAGGAGGGGTACTTCTTTTTTGTGATAAAGGGTAGTTCTGCTTGATCTTTCTTGATATACCTATTAACAAAACCCACCAATTGTTCACGTTTAACGAATATAAGGGAATCTTGGAGTCCCGCCATTTTGATTTTCTTTTTTAGCAACCATAAGGGATACCACCGGCATTTTTTCTCACATTGTTTCACTTGCTCCTCAAAACTAACCGAAATGTCTTTCACTAAACCGCTTTCCTCGAAATACGTGAGGAGGTCGGATTTTGGTCCGCAAAGACATACCCATCTGAAGAGAATTTTCATGATAATTGCCTTTATCTTCTTATCTGGTTTATACACAAAGGGTAGTTCATCCTTCGAGGATTTTTGATACTTTTCCAATTCTTCCAGTTTTTCCAATTGGAAATCGGGAAATCGATTAATTTGAAGAAACATGGCGGTTGAGGTCATATGCGCGTGACAAAAGCCTCCGACACCGGTTTCTCGCTGCTTATACAAACCTAAAAGGGCAGAATATGCGGAAATCAAGCCCGAACCCATATCAAGAATTGCAGAGGGAAATATACGGGGTTTTTTCCCTTGAACATATTCCATCTGTATCCCCGTTACGGCTTGCACAACTTGCTCAAATGCAGGGCGCTCTTGCCATTCGCCTTCTATACCATAGGCATTTACATAAGTATATACAATCCCCGGAATCTTTTTCTGGATATCCTCGTAGCCAAATCCAATTTCACGGGAGAATTCAATATTCCGATAATTTTGCAGAAATACGTTGGGCGAATAATCTTTCATAAATTGCCATAAAAGCTCTTTTCCTTCATCCTTGGCGAAATCTAAGGTAACCGAATCCTTTCCCGAATTAAATATGACATGGAAAGAAAGCGCCCAATCCAATCTCTTGGGTCTCTGAACGGATACTACATCCGCCCCCAACTCTGCTAAGATTCTTGCGGAAAAGGGTCCAGCAATAACTCTGGACATATCAAACACTTTTACCCCTTCTAAAGGTTTTGAGTTTGTAGTATGATTTTCTTGGGTTTCGGGGAGGGTTTGAGTATGATCTTTATTCCATTTCCCCAAAAAATCATCGAATGAATATTTATTAATCGTTCTTTCCTCCAATTCCGTTTCCCCAATTTGCGCCTCCTCATTTCCGGCCATAACTGCGGGTCCAGGAGCGTATAATTTCCCGAAAATCGGATCTGGGATCTTTTTACAGTCTTGATTGTTTGATTCAACACTTTCCATAACCCATTCTTCTAAGTTTCTAACCTTTATACAGCAGAAATCTCTTCCCAGCAGCTTTTCCCATTCATCGGCCGTTTTTGATTTATATATTTCGGCCATAATCCTCTTAATTCCTTTTGCCTCCGGGATATCTTTCACCATACTGGGATCCTCCCGGGTGTCATCGGACATTATTTCTTGAAGTTCATCAATCTCTTCTTCAAACCCATTCTTCCGAATTAATTCCAATATATCCGCATTATGTTGAGGGATAGTTATATGCAGATATATATATCGGCCATCTTTACATTCCCACACGCCCATGAAGGGGCTCCCAATCATCTTCAAGGGCATAAAAGACCGGGGAGCACCATTCAGGACCAAGACTTGTAAGACTTGGGAAAAGACAGTGGATTCAAATAGGTTTACGTTTATAAACTCTCCCACACCGGATTGGTCGCGAGCATATAGGGAAGCCACGATTGCACTCACCCCGTATAATGCCGAGAGAACCGAACCGATCGGGAAAGAATGGTAATAAGGGGTTTTCAAGGCCCTGTTATAGGAAAGCGCTGCCATTCCCACAGCCGCCTCATAGGGCTGAATTGTTTCATTTCGTTCATCCCAAGGAGCAAAGGGAGTTATTTCACATACAATTAGGTGGGGATTTTCATCTTGCAAATCATTCAAATTTATTTCTATTTCCTCTAATTTTTCAGAATCCCAATTACTAATTATGATGTCTGCTCTTTTGATAAGATCTTTAATTTTTGGAATTATATCAGAATGGGAAAAATCTATACTAATTTGGTCCTTTCCACGTGCCAATATGGCATCAAGAATGGGGTTTGCCGTTTCGTATCCTTCCTCCACAATATGAAGGACGCTGGCACCTTGCTCGCCCAGCAAAAGTCCTGCTAAGGGTGCAGAAATGGAACCACCAAATTGTATGACCCTTATTCCGGATAAAATTCCCTTACTTTTTGAAGTTGTATTAGTTTTGCTTTGTTTCATTATGGGATGGAAGTTTCGCTTTCTTTATATTAATTTGTTTCCCAAAGTTTCGTGGGCAATGAGTGGGAATGAGAAATAAACTGAATCATCATGAACATTGCGTTAGTCCAGACATAATCATGTAAGGATTCTGACTTTTTGATCATTGATTTTTTGATCAAAGTCTATTT
>CAZEPC010000026.1:20129-23145 GCA_964513765.1 uncultured archaeon | reverse complement strand
CAAGCAGTAGCCAATAACCAGTACAATAAAGTGGCAACCACTAAGAGAGGTACAATATTAAATATGCGGAATTTCTCTCGGTATTCGGGAGGGACCTTGTCGGCTGTTTTTGGTGCAAATCTACCGGAAATCATGCATCTATTACAGCATAAATCGCCAGAAACCGAACACTTCCGAACCCTGTGGAGAAGATCAATTGGTTTCCCACAGCTAGGACATGTTGCATAACGAGTTGTTAGAAACCCCATACTTTATCATTTATTTTAATGAAAAAAAATCATTTGTTTTTGCTTAATTTGGAGTTGTTTTTGTGCTTTCTTCACAAAAATTTTGTATTTTTCTGGATTTTTTTATTTGGGTTTTTTATCTGATTTAACCCCTTATTTATCATCATGTAATGCTTGTTAAAAATCCATCATAAAGAATATCATTCTGCAAAGCTTTATCATTGTATAATCAACAGAGGATTTCAAATGGGCTTATCTTTTGAGAAAACGGAACTTAAAAATGCCGATTTTTGGCAATTGTTTAAAATTATAGGAAGAAGTAATGGTAAGTTCAATCTAGACGGTGACATTATTTATTTGGGGGATTTGGGGGAGAATCCCTCGGATAAGGAGGTTCCCTTTGAAGGCTTTCTCCTGAAGATCGAGAAAGATCGTTGTAAGCTGAAATTGGCTTTTCAGAATAAGCCACACAAAACCTCTCGAATGGTTTCTTTTAATAATGGATTTGCTGGTTTAAACGGGGGTTTTTGGGATGAGAAGAAGATGCCGTTGGATTGGTTTATTTTCCAGGGAAAAACCCTTACTCCTTTGGAAAACTTAACCCGTCCGTGCCTTTTGTATGATGCATCTGCAAATGGCGCTTCTAAGTGGTTTATCTTATCCCCTAAGCTTGCCCGAGAAAGGATTGAAATACTTCGGGAGGATCCTACGAAGGAAAAACAGATTTACCTTTTACAGGCGGGCCCATTTCTGGTGAATGAATCAAAGATTGACCTTGACTATTCCGACTATAAAGAGAAGGCATATCAATTTGATTCGGACATTACCAAAGATAGACATCCCAGGTCTATTTTTGGGCTTGATGATAAGTTTTACTATTTGATGGCGATTAACGGGCGCTCAAGAAAAAGTGCCGGTCTTTTCTTGGAGGAATGTGCCTTTCTTGCAAAAAGGCTGGGAATGAGAAATGCCATGAATTTAGATGGGGGTGCATCGTCCACGCTTATTGTTGATGGAAAGATGTGGAACCAAGCTCGTTTCAGTTTTTTCAAAAATTCCCGCATTTTTAGTATGAGGCTTCCGTGGAAGGAGAGGAAGATTCCTAATTGCTTGGTGCTCTCTGAAAAGGATGAATAATCAAGGAGTTACTTAATAATCAAGGAGTTATTTCTTTTTCAATTAGGGAAAAAGAATGCGGAAATAGATAAGGGCTAAGAAAAAAGAAATAAAAGGGTATTCAGTATTCCACTTCTTATGTAGCGACTTTTTCGCGTTTTTGTTGATGTAATTTATCGACTTCTTTTCTTATATCTTTAAGTCTATCTCCCTTTATCGGATAGAAATAAAGTCCAATAAAGGAAATGACCAATACAATTGCCGGAAACCAACCAACTAAAAATTGAAGCCCTGCTTGTACATCGACACCGGGATTCGGACTATAATTTGATGCCCAATCGGTACCCTGAAATACAAGCCCAATCACCAGGAAGTTAATCACTCCCGAGAGACGAATTATAAAACTTACAATTCCGTAATAGGCTCCGCTTCTCCTTGTTTTATATTTAATTTCATCTTCATCAATTATCTCCGCCAAACACTGGTCGTAAAAGTAAAGCGAACCACCCAAGCCTATACCACCAAATCCCAAAGCAATTGTGGCGGTTATAAAGGTTCTCATAAACATGAATACCAGAAGAGCGATTGCCCACAGTACAAAGGCAAGAAGTCCTGTATGTCTTGCACCTTTCTTCTTTCTCACTTTTTCCCAGAATATCATGCTCACACCAGCCACCAAAAATGTGACCAGTAAAAGCAATCCAATTTTAATTGAATTTTGATCCGCAATTCCCAAAATATAGGTTGCATAGAGAGGGATGGCCGTAGGGAGGATCCCGGAACAAATCCAAGTGCCTAAAGCGGGTATCATAAAGAGGAGGAATGTCTTATTCTTAAACGTGATTTTTAATGCTTTCTTGATTGAAGGGGCGGTTTTGGCATCTTCCTCAAATTCCTTTCGCTCGGTGATTCCCTTGAAGATGACCACGAGAAATGAGGCGATAATGATGATGGCCGCGATTATCCCGGTAATCATGTATTGTTTGGAGGTATAATCATAGTTGTATTGGTTTGCCATATCTTCGATGAGAAATGAGGGAAGTACAAACGCAAAAATCAGCGATATAATGACAAAGATACCTCGAATTTTTCCTGCCTCGCTTCTGGCTTTCATACTGGTAAATTGCTCGGAAAAGAAAGCGTTATAATTAAGGTTCCATGCAGTATAACAGAAATCAAATAAAAACAACATAAAAAGAAAATACAAGAACTTTCCCGTGTTATTTGCCTCCATTGGGGGGGTAAAAAGAGCTATCATTACAATTGCCAAGGGGATAATTGCGATTCTCATCCAAATCACCCTTCGACCGTGTTTACTTTTTGTTCTATCGGATAAGAAACCCACGAGTAAATCATTTATCGAGTTCCAAAATGACCAAATAATAAAGCCGATCGTGATCATTGGGAGGGGGATACCAACCACGGCAAAATAAAATGTAAAGATTAAGAAACTAAACGTTTGGTAGGCTACTCCATCTCCTATCTCGCCGAAAGCATAGAATAAACGTTTATCCTTGGTTATCTCGCCCTTTTTCTGAACTTTCTTTTTTTTATGGGACATTATGTAAAGAAATGCAAATCCTAAGAAAAAGATTTATCTTCTGACATATCAATTAAATTTTAATCTTAAGCGATTTTTAAGGAGTTATGGAATCCCCTCTAAATATTGATGG
>CAZEPC010000026.1:0-20029 GCA_964513765.1 uncultured archaeon | reverse complement strand
TTTTAATCTTAAGCGATTTTTAAGGAGTTATGGAATCCCCTCTAAATATTGATGGAATGAAATTCTATTCGGGGTTTGGTGATTATTCAAATTCCCATGAAGACGTATTTTTGGAAAAGCAAAAACCTTACTACCTCTCTCATGAGGAAAAGCCAGATTCTATTGTGGTGTGTGTTCATGGTTATACTGCGAGTCCCTATGAATCACGCCCCGTTGCCGAAGAGATCTTTCGGAGGGGCTTTGATGCGGTTGGACCCGTTGTACCTGCTCACACTCTTGCTGATTCAAAAAGGGCTAAAAAAGAAATGGGTCGGGTAAAGAAGGAAATCTGGATAAATGCAATTGAAAAGGAGGTTGCTCTTGCCCGGAAAAAATATGAACATGTGTATATTTATGGTCAATCCATGGGAGGTGCCCTTTCGCTGATTATGGCCGAAAAGGGGTTGGTTGAGGCATGTGCAGTTACCGCTCCTGCTATTAAGCTCTATTGGTTTTCCGGATTATTATGGCCTCTGGGTTGGATGAATATTAATGTGCAAGATAATTCTGCGGAGGATCGTGATTATTACAATGTGTCCTATGATTTCACAAATATACGTTCTCTTTTTGAATTACTTAAATTAAGTCGGGTGGCACGAAAAAACCTCTCAAACATCACCTGTCCCGTGTTTCATTGCCATTCGAAAAAAGATGATGTGATTACCCCAAAAGTTGCCCAAATGGTGGAAGAAAATGTGTCAGGCCCTGTTGAAGTCCAATGGTTCAATCGTTCGGGCCACACAATGCCCTTGGATGTGCAAGGGGTGGAGGTTAGCAAGGCAATCGGAGATTTTTTCCTCTCTTTAAAAGATTGAAATGGGCCCCCTACCCCGAATTTTGATCATATTATTCACTCTTTCAGAAGCTTTTTTTTCTTTCACGGGCTCTATTAAGATATGACACAAGAACAATTACCGAATGTAATCTTAATCACCAATCACGATTCGGGTAATCATATGGGGACTTTAGGTTCTCAGTTTCCTACCCCGAATTTAGATCGATTGGCCGAAAAAGGTGCCGTCTTTGAAAATAACTTTTGTACCGCTCCCCAATGTTCTCCCTCACGGGGCTCTTTTCTCACTGGAAAACTCCCTCATGACAATGGTTTAATGGGTCTTACCAATTTGGGATGGGATCTCCCCACTTCAAACATAACTATTCCTAAACTTATGAAAAAAAGAGGATATTCCACCCATCTTATTGGTCTTCAGCATGTACACCGGGATGCAGAGACTATTGGATACGATACCGTTTCTCCTCGGTTGATGGATGCTCCATTTATCGGAAAGAGAGTTCGAAAGCGGGCCAAAAAGTTTTTCAGATCCATTGACAAAGGAGATTACGAAAAACCGTTTTATGCAAAAATCGGATTTTTTGAACCTCATCGCCCCTTCTTTACGGGACTCAAATATCGGCCAAAAAAGAAGGATATTGAGGTCCCCCCATATTTACCTGATACGAAACCAATTCGGAGGGCGATTAAGAAATTTGCGGGCTCCTTGGGTGTTTTAGACGCTTCTGTGGGGGAGGTTTTGGATGTCCTGGAACAATATAAATTTTCTGAAAATACATTAATTATCTACACCGTGGATCATGGATGGGCCATGCCTAGGGCAAAGGGGACCCTATATGATCCTGGTATTAGGACCAGCTTGGCGGTGTATTGGCCAAATAAAATTGAGGCCGGGGTCCGGATTAAGGAAATGACCTCTGGCGTAGATATTTGTCCTACGATTATGGATTTAATCGGAAAACCCCTCTCTGATGTGGAAAAGAGGGGTATGCAAGGTAAAAGCTTCAAACCCTTACTATTCCCCGATGAATCCAAAGAAGATTATGAATCCCGAGAATATATTATCTCAGAACTCACGTATCATGACCACGGCTATAATCCTATCCGTGGGCTCCGTACAAAAAAATGGAAATATATCTATAATTTTACCGATACTGTTGCCGGAGAGGATAGACTTTTTGAAATCCCTACAGATATTTCAAATCGGGCCAGCGGCAAATCGTTTATTGAACATCATCCAGAATGGAAACACAAAAAGCCGCAGGATGAATTGTATGATTTAGATAATGATCCAAATGAATTTGAAAATGTGGCGGAAAAAGAGGAATACCAAGACGTAAGGAAAAATCTGAGAGAAAAACTAATGGGGATTTTAAAAGCAAGCAATGATCCTGTGTTGGAAGGAAAAGTCGAAGCTCCTGCCGATAGTGGTCCTATTTTAATGTAAATATCCCAATTGAAATTATTTATCTATTTCTTTCTTTAATTTTTACCGTTTTTTTGCATCTTTTTTCCAATGATTGATTTTGACTATGATCTCCCTAAATTTTTGAAATATAAGCATCAGATATATAAATAAGAAGGATGAAATTACCTATTATGAAAGCTGCGTATTTCAAAAACCACGGGGGTTTGGATAACCTTCAAATAGGAGAGGTAGAGCAACCCCAACTAAAATCAAATGAACTCCTCGTTGAAACCGCTTATGCTGCCTTAAATCACTTGGATTTATTTGTATTGGAGGGATGGCCAGGTTTGAATCTCCATATACCCCATATTTTGGGATCCGATGGAAGTGGTGTTGTAAAAGAGATTGGTGGTGAGATAGATGCCTTTAAGGTGGGAGATAAGGTGCTTATTAATCCTGGGATTAGCTGCGGAAAATGTAATTATTGTTTAGCAGGTCAACAAAATCTTTGTGCCGATTTTTCCATTAAGGGCGAACATTTTGATGGAACGTTTGCAGAATTCTTTACAATCCCTGAAAAAAATGTGTTGAAGATTCCCGATTCTATCTCTTTAAAAGATGCGGCGGCAGCGCCATTGACATTTCTCACTGCTTGGAGAATGATGGTTACCAGAGCTGAGGTTAGACCAGAAGAATATGTTTTTATTCACGGTGCTGGCGGAGGTGTTTCCTCGGCCGCAATCCAAATTGCAAAAATGCTAGGGGCGATTGTAATCGCCACCACCAGTTCTGAAGAAAAGATGAAGGCAGCCCAAGATTTGGGTGCCGATCACGTAATAAACTACAAGGAGCGCAATGACTTTACCGATTATGTGTATAAAGAAATTACGGGAAAGAGAGGGGTGGATGTAGTAATTGATAGTGTGGGCAAACAAACGTTTCCGAAAAGCATTAAGTTGCTTAGACCAAACGGAAGATTTGTAACCTGCGGAGCTACCACAGGCCCTCATGTAGATTTGGATATTAGGCATGTATTTTGGAAGCAATTACAGATTCTGGGATCTACCATGTCCAATCAAAAAGAATTTCGAGATGTCATGAATATAGTTTTTGAGGGCAAAATCCATCCAGTGGTCGATAAGGTGTTTCCTCTTGACCAAGTAAAAGAAGCTGAGAAATATTTGAAAAAAGGCAATCAATTTGGGAAAGTACTTCTTTCCGTGAATCCTTAAACGGAATTAGATTTTTCCTTCTTTGGTTATTTCTTTGTCTTCCCAATCTTCAAATTGCTTGTCCAGCTGATCCACAAAATCATCCATGTCTTCAACCACAATCAGATCGTCGTCAATTTTAAAGGGGAGAATCTCACCCCACTCAAATAACTTTTTAAGTAATTCCTTCTCTGAAATCTCCAGAAATTCGGCAACTTGTTTTTGTTTTATCTTGTTGGATACTTTGAGAACTTTCTTGAACTTTTCCAACAATTGCTTATCTTTTTGAATTGGATTTTGATTTGGTATAAAGGTTTGATTATTTTGGGGATTTTTCATTGTATTACCGGTTTGTGTTCCCCTATTCGCCTTGTAAAATCCTTGTTGCATCCCATAGTTGGTGGGATTTTTCTTGAAATTGGGATTCAATCTGCTTAGGATGGGAACTATTTTCTTTCGATTTTCCTTTTCCTTTTTCTTGTTCCTACGATAAAGCAAAAAGGGAAATCCTACAAGGAAAAATACTGACATGGGCATAGTAAACGCGAAACTCATGTAATTTCGAGAGATAAATCCGCCTAAAAAGCTTCCCATGAGCATGAGCATCCCCAATATAGCCCAGTAAAAATATGTGAAGGGCTGCTTAATCTTACGTTTACTATTTTTTTTAAGGAGTTTCTTCTCTTTTTTATCTAATTTGTCAAAATGTTTATCACAAAGTCCTGCATTATTGCAAGCGCTACATATTGGCGTCTCGCAGGCGGCACATTCGTGAATATTGTTGACTGAGGAAATTTGGGTGCCGCATTGGGCACAATACACTGGCTCAATGAGTTTCTGAGTTTTCAACGAAAGTGGTCTCTTTTCTGAACTATAAAAACGGTACCTGCTGTAGCTGTCCGGAAATCTATTATCTCTGTAAGAATTAGGGGCGATACCGTATAATTTTTGATTGCCGTTTGAAAAATTTGATTTTTTGGAAAAAGCCATTGCCATTATGTGTTATTTGGGATTTGAAATATATTAATTCTCTTAATTCTCCCATTTAAAAAAACCACCTCTCAAAAACCAAAATTAATTAATTTAAAGTGTTTTGGAATTGCTTGTTTGTTAAAAAAATAGTTACCCTCCCTTTAATCAAATTAATGATCTTTTTCAACGGGTTGCAAACTTTTTGACATATGAGTCAAAGGCATTATTTACTCCATTTCTCACGATCTTTTCATTATCTGATGTTCTTAAAACTTTCACTAATCTATTGGCTAAGTTAATAAACATCTCCTTGACATTATTTGCCCTATCTTGGGGGGCCATTTGGATTACATCAGATATTGTCTTTCCTTCTTTTTTTTGCCATTCTCTAATTGAGCTGCTCATAAATCCTCGCATTGCGACATCACTTATCGGGATATATTCGCATAATACTTTTGAGAGAGATATAATTATATCCCTCTGATTTTTTTTATATTGCACTTTCGAGAAATCTTCTTCTGCTTTTTTAAGTTCATCTTTGTGGAACATATCTTTTCTAATTGCCATTTTAATCACTTTTTAGTCCAGTTTTTTCAATTACATTTGACATTCACATTTTTTTCAGAAAAAAGTGAATATGTGTATATATGCTTTTCTTTCCTAAAAGTATTCTCTTCCAGAATGTGGGAAGTCTGTGTGAATATCCCACTGTTATGGGTAATTGACGCTCCAGAGAGTGTTTAGGTCATCATTATAAGAAACATTTCATATAATCTATAGGGATCCTTTGTATAATGTTATAAATGATAGCTGAAAAAAAGAAAATTATTATAAACTAAAGGGACTAGACCATTTGCTCAAATTCAATTTAAGATGTGAATAATTCACCAGAATGAAGAAAATGAAAAAATTTGGGAAATTTTTAAAGATTTGAACAATTTCAGGGTTGGTCATAAACTCAGAAGAAAAACAATAAGTTCATACCCCCAACGAACTATTCCCGAAATCACAAGTGCTATACCCAACAAATAGAAGAATACTTTGGTGGCAAACTTTGTTCCCTCATGTCGCTTTATGACCATAATGGTTGCCAAACATGGTGCATATAGCATGGTCATCAAGGTGAATGTAATCATCTGGATAGGGGTCATATATTGGGTCATGGTTAAGCCAAGAGAGGATACATAGAGCTGAAGTAATACCAAGTTCAATTCTTTTCGGAGTATGCCGTAAAATAGATATACGGAAACACCTACTGGTAATCCCAGATAATAGACCGTGATTGGTTTCATCAGAAGATTAATTGGCTCAAGAAGACTAAATTCCATTAAAACCTCCAAGATTACCCCAAATAAAATTATCAGCGGTAATGCCATGTAGACAAACTCTTTGCTTCTTTGCCAAGTTTGCTTAAGAATAACTTTAGTATTTGGTTTTCGGAAATCATGAAACTCTATAATTAAATCCGTATCCTCTTCCGGGTCTACTTTTTGCATTAGTTTTCCAACAATTAATATTATCAAAAAGTTGATCCCGTACAACAAGAGAGCATACCAAATACCTAAATATTTCGCAACTAAACCCATCACAATAACGGTTACGGCAGAACAAGGAATTAGGGATGTGATGACCACTGCCCTTTTCTTCTCGCTCTCAGTCTCCATAATCATAGTTGCTGAAATGGCAGGAACATTACAACCAAACCCTAATAAAATGGGGATGATTGCTTTCCCGTGGAGTCCAACGGAATGCATAAGTTTATCCATTAAATAGGCAGCCCTGGGAAGATATCCTACATCTTGCAATATCTCTATTATAATATAAAATGGGATTACGAATGGGAGTACTCCCCCTACACCCGCAATCAAACCACCCATCATGGACTTCCAGAACAATCTATATTCCCATGAGTCTTCCGTCCATGTTTGAAGCACAGCTTCTGTCCAAGACCCATAAAGCCCATCCAATGCCGATGAAATGAGATCTCCTAACCAAAATACGAAAAGATAAGAGCCCATCAGAATAAGTCCCAAAAGTACATATCCCCAAATGGAATGAACCGTTATATGATCAAAGAAATTCTGTACCTTATTTTTTCTTGTTTGCTTTTCAATTTTAAGGGTACTATTTACGATTTTCGAGGTTTGATTGTAGAATTCTCCATTAAAGAGTTCGGAGACATAATGTCCGTGTAGATCCTCAAGCTCGCGGCGTTCTTTCTGAATAAGATCAATGAAATCCTTTTCGTGGACCTCATTTTTCTTTAATTCTTGTTTAAGAAGTGCGATTGCATTTTCATCTCCCTCTAATAGCTTTTGGGCAAGAAATCTTAATGGATAATTAAACTGGAGGTCCTCCTCCTTTACACGTGCTATCATCTTTTCTATCTTTTTCTCTATCTCCCGTCCAAATTCCATCTCTCGGGGGTGGATTTTCGTATCGTTTTCCTCTATCTCAATAATCCGTTCTAGTAATTCATGTACCCCTCTATTATGGACTGCCACCGTTTTCTGAACGGGGACTTGGAGCTCATCCTCTAATTTTTCTACATCTATATCAAAACCTTGTTTTTGAAGTATATCATATTGATTGAGGGAAATGATGATTGGTCTCTTAAGCATAAAAAGTTGAAGTGAGAAATACAAATTCCGCTCTAAATGATTAGAATTAACCACATTGATAATATAATCTGGTTTTTCGTTGATAATATATTCTCTCGTCACAATTTCTTCCAATGAATAAGTAGACAGGGAATAAATTCCCGGTAGGTCTATTATATTGAACTTATACCCTTGAAATTCCGTATAACCTTCTGCCTTTCCTATCGTCTTTCCCGGCCAGTTCCCCACAACCTGATTCATACCTGTCAATTGATTAAAAATTACCGACTTTCCTACGTTTGGTTGGCCAGCAAGTGCAATATTTAATATTTTCTTTTTCCTATCTGCTATTTTTTCTCACCATATTTAAGTCTCATTAGCTATGTCTAAATAAGAAGTTCTCAAAAAAAAGGTTTTTCTTTTGTAAAATTTTAAAAATATATTATTGAGTAAAGTGTAAATAAGGAGCATAAAAAAACCGAGTATTGATCATCACTCTATGGGATCAACAATGACTTTATGTGCAAGCCCCGAACCAATGGCCAGTTGAGTTCCTCTGAAACAGATTCTTAATGGACCTCCAAATGGCCCTCTACCCACAACCTCTACGATGGTCCCTGGGACTACACCTAAATCGGTTAATCTTTGAGTGGCCCTTCGGCCAGCATGAATGCCGACCACCCTGCATTTATGTCCGCTACGTATATGGGCCAGCCTTTCCTTAAAACGCCGATGAGCGAATCTATGATGAAACCTTCCAAAGTGCCGATTGTTTGATTGCGTCATTTTTTTCATCTAGGGGTTTTAGACATGGCTAAATTTCCCTAATCTAGATTAAATATTAACAGCTTAAAAAGGTTTTGAATAATTTTTAATTGTCTTGGATATATGAATATAAAAAACCTTTTAAAAGCACGGCTGAATTTTGAATAATTATTTTTATTTCCTTACAATGTATATTAATTCCAAAAAAAGAAAAAAATGAAAAAGCGGGGAAATGTTGGGAAAATCGATCTTATGTGTCCATGCTGATTTGAGGATTCTCCCCTTTTCTAATCCATCCAAGGATTGGGGGCATCGACCCCATCATATTCCAATTTAAACCCGCTGTTTTTCTTTTGGGCCATTTTCTTCAATGCATTTGCCACAACAATTCTCTGTACCTGGTTTGTTCCCTCATATATTTCAAGTAATTTGGCGCCACGGAAAAGTACTCCCAATCCGTATTCCTCCGCATACCCAAATCCACCGAATACTTGGATGGTATCCACCATACTCTGCATTGCCCATTCTGATGCTTTCCATTTCGCTATAGCTGAGCTATAGGAATTGGGGATGCTGTTGTCTGCCTGCCACGCAGAATGTCTTGTTAATAACTTTGCTGACTCTGCTCTGGCAGCCATCTCTGCCAACTTAAAAGAGATTCCCTGAAATTTAATGATTTTTCTTCCGAATTGCTTCCGTTTTATAGCAAATTTTGAGGCCTCATCTACCGCTCTTTGGCATACTCCGCACGCAATGGAGGCAATTCCTGTTCTTGTTTTATCCAAGGTCTTCATTGCGATATGAAATCCTTTTCCAACCTCACCCACTAAACAATCCTCAGGGACTCTGACATCTTTAAAGACAACCTCTGATTGCTGGGATGCTTTCTGTCCTATTTTGTTTTCTATATGCCCTATTTCCACACCGGCATCCTTTGGGACCATAAAAACCGCCATTCCCTTGTATCCGGATCCGGGCTCTGTTTGGGCAAACACTGTAAAAAGATCGGCTACAGGTGCATTGGTTGACCAGCATTTTCTTCCGTCAATTACCCATTCATCGCCATCCTTTGTGGCGGTTGTTTTAGTCGCCGAAGCATCGGATCCTGCTTCCCTTTCAGTGAGGCAAAAAGCACCGAATTTTACTTTATCCCCAGTTACTAAGGGTTGTACATATTTTGCCAACTGATCTTGGGTGGCTCCTATAAGAAGAGGCGCAAACGCTAAATTGTTCACATTGATTGAGGTGGCACACCCGGGATCACCGTAGCCAATTGCTTGGAAAATCAAAGTTTCTTCAAGTAAGGAATATCCATTTCCTCCAAGCTTTTTTGGGAAATGGCAATTCATAAACCCCTCTTCAAACGCTTTTTGGCACAAATCAAGCGGAATTTCATCTGCTTTATCGTATTTTATCGCATTCGGGACAATTTCCTCTTTTGAGAACTTCATGGCCCGATCAAATAGTTCTTGCTGTGAATCCGTAAGTTTAAAATCCATAATATAAAATTGTAATTTTAAATTAAAAAGCCCTTTTCCCTATTTTTTACAATGAGGGGGAAAAAGACATTGGGAAAGAAGAAAAAATTTACAAGGCGTTCCGTTTTTTGTATTCCTTAAGCATTTGTAGAATTCTTCTGATTTTTTGAATCTCCTTATTGATTTTTTTCTTTCTCTGCTTTAATCTTTCTAACTCAAGATCATTTTCGCTCATTTTCATCATTGTTTTTTATTTTTTATTAATTATTTCTTTTTAAAAAGAGACCAATATGTATCAGTTTTTTCTCCCATAAGGGTTTAAAATATCATAGAATATTTTTTTAGGATTTTTCCTTCTTAAGGGGTAAGGAAAAATGGTATCCAAGAAAAAGATCTTCAAGGATCGAATCGATGCGATCGATATAATGCGGGGAATTTCGATGTTCTTGATGATCTTGGTCCACATGGACGTGTACTGGCTGAGAGAAGAATCCATGTGGTTGGTTGCCTTTACGTTTATCTCCCTCAATTTTATGGGAACCAGCCAGTTTGTATTTATTTCTGGGCTGGGAATGACCTATTCATGGCGAAAGTCCCAAGAAATATTGGACTCTCCCCGGCTAAATCTAAAAAGATCCATGTCCAGAACTTATATTATGCTGGTCGTGGCTTTTATTTACAATGTGATCGCAATCTTGGTCCGCCCTGACGTCGGGATTGAAGGATTGTGGTATTGGAACATTCTCCAATGTATTGCGGTGTGCCGATTAATGGGAGCCTTCTTGCTCAGAAAACCAATCAAATTCCGCCTTGCGTTCTATTTCATATTTCTGGTGGTCCATTCCATTACTCTCCATTGGATGGAACCTCGCCTTGCCAATAGTATTTTGGCCGATGTTATATTCTATATTTTCTATAATCCTTTAGCAGGGGATATCTTTCTCATCTTCTTTTCATTTTTCCTCATGGGTTCTATTATGGGTGATGTCGTGTATGATTGCAATAAATATTTGCATGCAGAAAGCTTTAGGGAGGATAATGGAGAAAAGCTGAAGAAAACCCTTAGAATTTGGTTTATTACAGGTTTCGCATTTCTATCCCTCGGGATTATCGTTGGACTAGAAAGCACCACCATGGATCATTGGGAATTAATTCCAAATATGAACTTACATCCGTCTGTGAATTTCCAGACTATTCCATTATTTCTCTCCGTTAATTCTTATTCATGGGCTTTATGTTGCACGGGTGTTCATTTAATTGTGTTATTTACTCTTTTTTATTTCTTAGATATTAAACGAAAAAGCATTCGCCCCTGGTATTTATTTAAAATGTACGGCTTATATTCTCTTACCATTTATTTTGTTCACTATATATTTCTTATCCTTCCTTTTGCCATTTCCGCCGATTTTTCCTTGAATCATGTAAATATTTGGCCCGTAAAATTAATTCTGTACATTTTAATATTAGGATTGGTTTATAATATTCATAAAAAAACCCGGGGAAGAAAATCATTTGAATATTTTATTAAAAAGTATTCCTCGGATATATTTAAATGGATACAAGAAAAAGACAAAAAAAAGAAAAAAGGAGAAGGGGGAATAAATTGAATACCGAAAAAGTTGGGCAAAGTTCGGCTTTAATGACTGAAAAAGAGTCGTGTATTATTAGGGAAAAGGAACATTTTGTAGAAGAAGAAAGTGGCGCAATTGCTTGGATAAAAGGCCATGGCTCACCCAAAACTTATGGGATTTATATTATGGTTTTATTGATTATCTCCTTAGTTTTTTCTTTGATTGCTCAGTCAATGTTTCCTGTGCAATACAATATATTATACCATCATGTAAGCCAGCAAGGTGGTCTTGCCAATAATCCCGATGGCCATATGTTTTGGAATATTATGATGATCGTCACCGGCGTACTTTACATCCCATATGTACTGCATTTTTATCATTCTGGCAAACATATAAGTCCAACCCTTTTTAAGTTTGCCAATATGTCTGCAATCTTGGCCTGTATAGGTCTAAGTTTTGTCGGGGTATTTCCCGAAGACCTGGGGATCACTCATCAAATTCCTGCCAGCTTCGCGTTCTTCGGATTTCTAATCGCCGCCGATCTTTACTGGCTAAAACTGAGTAAATTTATCAAATCTCAAGAGTTATGGCGGAAAATACTCTTTCACGGGGTCTATACTCTTATCAATTGCAGTTTCTTAATGATTTTAATTCAAGAAACTTTAAATTTCACTCCTCTTCGACCTGAAACCATAACTCCGTGGCTAAATTTTCAGGTCTGGGAATGGTTTATGGCAATTGGGATCTTTTCATGGTTATATGGTTTGATTTTGCTTTTTCCTCTTGATAAATTGCTCCATTTTGAAGAATGAATGATTAAAAAACATATAAAAATTAATTGATGGAAGAATTCTTTTTAAATGGGTGGCTTATGGCCTCTAAGGTATTCATCTCCGTGTAAGCTCTCCAGAAACTCCTCTGCCCTTTGTATATGCTTTTTTATATCTTTTTGCTTTTTCTTATTCAAAATACTTATCATGAGCCGCATGCGCGGGTTTTTTTTAAATTTTTCCCGGTGTTTGTGGATAAACCTCCAATAAAGTCCATCCCAAATTTCACACCATTGTCCCTTTGGATAGTTGCTCATTTTTTTCACGTAATTGGAGGAACTCACATAAGGCTTAGTTGTTATGAGTCCTCCGTCAGCGTAGGTGCTCATCCCATACACGTTAGGGACCATCACCCAATCGTATGCATCGATAAAGAGCTCCATAAACCAAGCATAAATTTCTTGGGGATGAATCTCGCACAGGTTCATAAAGTTTCCCAAAAGCATTAACCTTTCAATATGATGCAAGTATCCCGTATTCAGTAGCTTTTTGATGACTAAATCAATGGGAAGGATCCCCGTGTCTCCCGAATAAAAACTGTCGGGTATTTTATACACATGTTCAAAATAATTCGAATTCCGTTCTTTTACCCCTATCTGATGATATATACCGTTTAAGAACTCCCGCCAGCCGATAATTTGGCGGATGAATCCTTCCGTTGAGTTGATCGGAATATTATTTTTTTCAGAATAAATAAGCAGCCTATCTGCCGCTTCCATTGGCAGTAAAAGCCCTGTATTCAATAAGGGAGAGATTAGTGAATGAAATAACAGATTTTCTCCTTTTTTCATGGCGTCCTCATACGGACCGAACTTTCTGAATCTCTCCTTCAAAAAAATATTGAACCACTTGTTTGCCTCTTTATGGGTTATGGGATAAAAGAAATTTTTGGTATTTCCGTAATTGTCAGCAAATCTCTTCTGAACGTATTGTGTGGCTTCTCGGATATATTCCTCGTTCTCGTTATTCTTTCCTCTAATATTAGGAATTTCGGGTATTTCCAAGTTCCTGGGTATTTTTTTCCGATTTTTTGTATCATAGGTCCATTTTCCCCCCTTGGCTTTTCCCTTTTCCAAGAGTATGTTCAGCTTTTTTCTCTGTTTAATGTAAAATGAGGTTTGGTTGAATTTAGTTTTTCCAGAGAAATATTTGGAGAGTTCCGTTATGGAATTGATAAAGCAAGGAGAGGCCTTTTTTGAAATCCTAATTTTCATATCATTCCCAAGTTCATCCACCCTCTTTTCCAATACCCAATCATTAGGCTCGAAAATGACTATCTCAGAAGCTCCCTTCTTTTTAAGATTCTTAAAAATAGATTTGAGTGACCCGTATTCCTCATCTTGTTGTTCTAATGGCTGGTAATCGATATAATTTATCTGGGGGGCTTCCCCTAGATCATCAGACATATGTTCCAAATAATCTTGGAGTCGATTGAAATAGGCTTTCATGCTTGCCCTATGAAAGAGAAGTTTCATCTTATGAAATTTTAAATAATATTTTTTATCCCCAAAAAAGAGTGAATCCTCGGTAAGAAGTATATTCTGCACATCTGCGAGAGCTCTCTGCATTCTCTCACCCTTTAGGTCAAATAAATGATGGGGAAATAACATCAGCGCCCTTTTTTCTTCCTTTTTATTCGTCATAATAATTATTTAAGTTGACTCTTTCACATTTAAAAATCTATGTGCTTTGGATGAAATCATGAGTAATTTTTGGAAAAATGAACGCATTATTCTCATTTAAGGTATTTATCTAATTGCTGATTTCCTATACGCTTCTCGATATCAAGCTCGTAGTCCTCTTTCACACTTTTCGGAATCATCTGCCGATAATACCTGGGATTTTTTCTATCCTTGATATATTGACTTTCGTAAAATGCATCATACATTTCTTTGATAGATTCTTCGATACTGTTATGTTGACCAAATCCTTTTTTAAAATGTCCGGGTTTGACATCCATGCTTAATAATGCCTTTTCTAAGCCTCCCTCAAACACTGAGCTGTTGCCATCCCGGTTCATGATGAAAGTCTGTTTCCTTTTCTTGTTATACAAGCAGAGAGTATATGCAGGGAACCGTTTGTGGAAAAAGTCCAAAATCATCCCCGCAATGTTATGTTTGGCAACAAATACTCCGCAAAAGAATTTTTCGGCAATGATCCGGGTCCTGGCAAATTGTCTTGCCCTCTCAAACTCTCGATATACATCCTTAGTGAATGTATATATTTTTCGGGCAAAGGGGCTAACTTTATTTTCCAACACAACCGCTGGAGTCTCTTTTACCTTTTTTTCTATTTCTTTGGTAAATTTTGAGTGAAGTTTAATCGTCTCCAATATTTGATCTTTTCTAAAGTCTCGCATCATCGTTTTTCTGCCTCTCTTTTTTGCAACATTTGTTGTGTTAATTTTTTATTTTCTGATGTTTACACTTTTATGTGCATTGTCTTCCCTATGGTGAGATTTAAATGTAGGTTATCTTATGCTGCGGTTCCTAAGTAATTCATCAAGGTTTTCTGTGTCTTTCCGTTGATCTTAAGGAAAGGATCCGCCCGTTTCAAAACTACTCCGATGTTATGGAGCTGCTTTCGTGAGGTGATGTGGAATCTTTCCCGCTGTAAATTCATTATTCTCCTTGCTGACGTATGCCCTATCCCCGGTACCCGTAGCAGTTCCTTATAACTTGCATGGTTGGGGTCTAATGGCCCTCTATCTTCAAAAAATCTTTTTGCCAGATAGATCTTCGGATCTCCTTTGGGCAAATTTTCATCATCCTTGAGAATTTCCTTAAGTTCCTTGATATGAAAATGATATCGACGAAGAAGCCAATCGGCCTGATATAGCCTGTGCTCCCTGTCTAGAGGGGTGCCTTCTTGTTGTTCGAGCGGTGTATTCCGGATTGGGTTGAACGCCGAAAAATAACCCCTCCTAAGATCCATCTCGCGATATTCATAATCCAGCCGCTTTAAAAGATCATAATCGGTTTCCCCAGCAGCACCAACCACAAATTGGGTTGTCTGTCCGGAATTCAATATTGGTAATCCGTCCCACCGAATTTTTTGATATCCATTTTGTAATCGTTCGTTCCGTAAAACCCTATATATTTTCCGGTTATAGGGTATATGATTATCCTCGCACATATCCTTGACCTCCTTACGTGCTTCAATGTTGTGCTTAACCCGTAGCGATTTTAGCCATCTCTGCCGCTTTAAGAGATCGGAGTTGTAGGATTTTTGGCCTGCGATCTCGTTCAAATAAGACTTGGTAGGTGCTTCAAGATTGATTGAAATCCTGTCTGCGTATTTAATTGCCTCTCTCAACAAGTAGTAGCTGGTATTAGGTAAGCATTTGAAGTGGATATATCCCCGAAAATCATGTTCGTTCCGTAAAAGCCGCACGGTTTTAAGCATCTTTTTGGTCGTTTCGTCCGCGTTTTTACAGACCCCGGAAGATAAAAATAAACCCTCTAAAACATTCAAGGAATAGAGTTTCATAAAAGTATCCGCATATTCCTCGGGAGTAAAACTCATTCTCTTTGATGGACAGAGAGATTGTGTAAAGCAGTATTTGCAATCATAAATACATTTGTTCGTCATCAGAACTTTAAAAAGCGACACGCACCTACCATCGGGGGTATAGGAATGGCACACCCCGCATGAAACCGAGTGACCGAACCATGTCCCATCTTGGGCTCGTGATTTTTCAGTTCCCGCTTTTTTGTGGTTTTTAGAACTCGTTTGAGAACGGTTACTGGCTGTACTTGCGCAAATGTCGTATTTAGAATTAGCACCAAGAACTCTAATTTTCTCGAGGGTAGATGGCATTATTTAGTGATATAATTCCAAGAAGTTTATAAAAAACAAGTCCATGGCAATTTTTCAGATACCAAGATTTCATATTATCCGCATATTCCCTCTGTGATATTCTTGTTTTTTATTCTTAATGGAAATATGTAAGCTATCAATGCTTAGCGAAAACAATATCTCCCAGAAAAATCTGCACCAAATGGGAAAGAAGGATCCCGATGTAAAAATCGCGAAACACCAATTAACCGATCAGAGTGAGTTAGATGTGCTGGAGGAAAAGCTAAAAATGGGGAGAATTCTTTTTGTGAAAACCAAGGAGTTTTTTGCAAGGCACGAGGATAACATTGTCCTCCTTAAGGATTCCTTCAATCGGTTAAGAGAGACATGCGAAAAATTAGGCGGATCAATGGCCCGGGTTGATGAAGATATTTTGGTCCTATCTCCCTTTAAGAACGTCCAGTTTTACTGATTTCTTCTCATTTTGTTAATAATCTCTATAACTATTTGTTTTATTGATTTTCTTTCCCACATCATACCTCTATTCTTTTAAAAATGCCTGCATGTCCTTCAATACCTCATCCATATTTTTGAATGTTAAATTATGCCCATATCCCTTGTAAAGTTTGAGCTTCGCATTTAGAATGCCATCAGTGGTTCTTCTTACATCCTCCATAGAATAGCCTGCGTCATCTTCTCCGCTAAGCACTAATGTGGGTGCTTTAATTTCATTTAATCTTTCTTTAAAATCCATATCCCTATCTGCCTTAAGTTCAGAAAGTGCATCATTTGGATACTTTATCTTTCCCAGTAGATAACCTCCAAATATTTGCATTATCAATTTCATCAAGAATAACGAAATTTTTGATTGAAACACGAATTCCATTATCTTTGCCATGGCTTTCCCGTATTTTTTCTGTTTTATTAATTCTCCCGTTTCTCTCTCAATTCTCTTGCCATTCTTATTTAATCTATATGCAGCGGAGATAATGATGAGTTTATTGATTAGTTCTGGGTGATCTGCAGCCAAGTATTGGATTAATTGACCTCCTGTAGAAATGCCCATCACATGAACTGGTTTTCTAAATTCTGCTTTAATGACTTCTGCATAATCTTTAGCCATATTTGTAAATCCATAGTCTTCTGGTGGATTGGGCTTTCTTTCTATTCCGTAAATTGTGTAATTCGCTGTTAGTGGATAAATTTGTTTGATAAACTGCTTTAGCTCGAATCCTTTGGGTATCTTATTTTGAAAGGAAAGCCCACCCACATACACGATTATTTCCGGTTTTGTTCCAATTTTTGCATAAGGCATACCGTTCTTAAACTTCCCTGTCTCTAAAAAGCCCTCTGTTTTTAGAAGCCTTTTCAATGCTCTTCTTTTTCCCATAATCTTTGACCTTTTTTTTTCCTTATATTATGTGATTAAAAAATTGTTGATGAAAGAATAGAGCTAAGATAATTAAATGTTTAGTAAAACAAGGAAATAAGAGATAAATAAAACTTGAAAACTGGGATTTGTGTATTAAAAAAAAAGGATTATCTCTGAATTCTAGAAGTGTTCTAAAGATAATTTTAAAGATGAATTTTCAATTTTAGGATCCTAAACCTTAATTCTTTTTCTTTTCGGGAAAGAGGCCGAGTACACCTTCTTTTGAGGCATCGCAGACACCTCTTTCGGTTATTAATCCAGTCACGTATTTTCGGGGGGTCACGTCAAATGCAAAATTGGCCGCAGGACTGTCCTCCGGTGTGAGTAAAACTTCCATTACCTCACCATCATGCAAACCCTGTATTTTCTTAACCTCGGTGGCGTCTCTTTCTTCAATGGGTATGTCTAGTCCATTTTCAATTTCCCAGTCAAATGATGAGGATGGAAGTGCGACATAAAATGGGATCTCATTGTCGTGGGCCGCAAGTGCCTTGAGGTAGGTTCCAATTTTATTCGCAACATCGCCCGTATAGGTGGTTCTATCGGTACCCGTTATCATAATATCCACCATCCCATGTTGCATGAGGTGTCCGCCAACATTGTCTGCAATTACTGTATGGGGAACTCCATGCTGGCCCAGTTCCCATGCCGTAATCCTGGCACCTTGATTTCTTGGTCGGGTTTCATCAACCCATACATGCACATCTATTCCCTTTTCATGTGCCTCATATATGGGGGCGGTAGCAGATCCGTAATCCACAAAAGCCAGCCATCCCGCATTGCAGTGGGTGATAATATTAACGGGTTTTCCATTTTTCTTTTTACTAATCTCTTCGATTAATTTTACTCCGTTTTTGCCTATGTTTTTACAACTTTCGGCATCCTCATCTGCGATTTCTATGGCGGTTTGTTTCACCGCCTTGAGCATATTTTCAACATTTTCATGTTTTTTAATTTCATCTAATTGTCTTTTTACCGCCCAGGCCAAATTGACCGCAGTGGGTCTGGTCTTTTTTAGTTTCTCCCCTGCTTGTTCCATGAATTCAACAAAGTTTTCTGTACTTTCGGTTGGAGCGTGGAGCGATGCAATATACATCCCAAATCCTGCGGTTGCGCCAATTAGTCCGGCACCTCTCACATGCATATTTTTAATAGCGGCTGCCACATCATCCACTTTTGTTAAATCCTCTATTACGAATTTGTGGGGGAGATGTCTCTGATCGATAATTTGAACGATATTTGGATCCTCTTCATTCAGCCAAATGGTTCTATAGTGTTTTCCATTTACATTCATTTTTTAAGTCTCATCCTATTAAGTAATATTCACATATAACTAAGCTAAATTGGGATAAAATAATTTCTTCATCATGATGTGAAAATAAGTAAATAAGTTTTATGAATGAAAAGTGCAGGGTAAAATATCTGAAATACTTCTTCGTTTCTAAAAATAAAAGAAAAAAGTGATTTAGTGTTTCTTTGTTAAGTTTCTTCGCTTATAATTAGATTTTCTCGCGTTTCTCTTTTTTTGCCCGTAAGAGGCTCTGTGTTTATTACTCCATTTATATTTTCTAAGTTTAGCGGTCTTTCCGAATCCGCATGAAGCACAATATCCCTTTCTTTTCATATAAGACCGGTTTCCGCAACGTCTACAAACTCCGTGGGTCGCAGATTTATTATGCTTTCCAAAACTTGGGGTACCTTTTGTCATAATTATCGTGTCCTGTTAGTTAGTTATCTTATTTTAATATAAGGGTTCCTTTTACCTAAATATTATGATTTCAAAGATTATTTTGGTTCCTTTCTTTTTTATTATTCCTCTTTACTTAATTAAGGAGATATTTACGATTGAGTCTCCCCGAACTAGTGCGTGAGAATACTCGGAATCCTTTTCATAATCTCCTTCATCATTCATCATATATTCTTCGACATCCTCTAATGCAACATTAGAGTATTTGTCAAATGATTTTAATGTTCCCATTAAGTACTTTCCATACAATCGAACTTTAACTTTGACTTTTTTGCCGATGAAATCTTTCATGGCATAAGTCACATTTACATTTCTTGAACCCATTTTAATTGCCTATTTTTTGTTAATTAATTGCTTATTTTATTTTTTATGGTTTTTTCCTCAACATCATAAAAAAGGTTTTCCATTTTTCCCCCTTTTTTGATTTTAGGGATTTTGGGGAGTGCTAAATTTGGAATAATTCTAAAATCTTTTTTATCTTTAATTTTAGGTCAAACCTAAGCTAATCTAATAAATTTATTAGAAGTTATGAGAAAAATCCCAAATTTTATCTTGGAGGGAATGAACACATTCAATGACCTTGCCTCGATCCATTCTCTCCATGACCTCGGCATCATACAATGCCTCTCCAACGGAAAGTACTTTTCCATGGATAGGATCCTTCACCAATACAATATCCTCTTTTTCGATATCTTCATCTATTTCGATGATTCCAGGCCGCATTACATCCGCCCCCTTCGACATGAATCGAATGGCCCCCTTATCTACTGTGACCGATTTCCAATCGATGTCTTCATGTTCTTTCAAATAGCTCAAAAGGGGTATAATTTTTTCATCGTTTATCCAAAATGTGAGTACATCATTCACGGCATAAAGTTCCTCATGATCGCCTACTTTTATCCATTCTATTTTTCCCTTTTTTCCCAAGATCTCTTCTACGGTTTCTTCGGGGATTTTATTCTTCAGCTTCTCGATGAGTTCTTTCCGATCCTTCGATTTTAGAAAATGTCTTTGATGTATTTCAAGATCATTTTTTTTCATGCTAACTAGTAAAAAAAAGTATTAGTTTTTTATTTTATGGTTCAAAATGGGTTTAATTTTCAAGAGGATGGCCCAACACGTATACATTTTCATAATCATTCGGATTAACCATTGATCTATGTCCGATAAATACCGGGACCTTTATCTTCGCTACTAAACTTTCAAATTGCGGCCAATCCGTAGGGATCATCACGGCATCCGCCTCCTCTCTGCTTTCTCCCCCGTTTTTCCTATGGTTTCTTTTGCTTTTCCTATGGTTTTCTTTGTTTTCCTATGGTTTTCCTTGCTTTTCCTATGGTTTTCTTTGCTTTTCCTATGTTTTTTTAATTGTTTTCTTTGTTTTT
>CAZEPC010000025.1:0-23243 GCA_964513765.1 uncultured archaeon | reverse complement strand
TTGGTTACTGGGATTTCCCCTTTCTAATCAATTGATTCGGAAGGTAAAATTAGCTTTAATCCTTACCACAATTGTAATTGTGACTACATCCATTTATTTGATAATATACAGGAGAAATAAAAAAACCCTAAAAAAATATTTCTCTTCTTTGATTATTTATTCTTTAATTTATCTATTTATGCCAATTAGATGGATTTAGAAGAGTTGTCTAATAATAACATTAAAATAATTAGTTTGAAAGTTAAAATCTGCCAAGAGATGATACATTTTTATATGATCGGCTTAAACTCTCATTTCCTTTTCCAATTACTGGTTTCATATGGCCGGAACATAAATGATCAACATCAAGATCATTAAGTTTCCCTATAGATGCTTGTAATTTTTTTAGGGACCCTCCAGGGAAATCATATCTCCCAAAGGATCCTTGAGGAAATACCACATCACCAGGGAATAAAATCTTTTTTCTCGGATCATATAAGGTCATAGATCCAATGCTGTGCCCTGGTGTATCAAATAATTTAAACGAAAAGTCTCCAAATGAAAGCTCCTGGGCAGTATCCAAGTCCTCTACTTCCAGAGGGCTTATTTCTATTCCAAATCTTTTCGGTGAAATTCCCAAACTACTTGGGGCAATTTTTTGCTGATCTCCTTCCTTTAAAATTTGGGCGGTGATTTTGTGGGCCTTTATCTCAAATTTTTGTTCCCCCAAAAGATCTTTAAGTGCATACAATCCCAAGACATGATCTAAATGTTCATGGGTAATGATAACGGTTGTGAGATTTTTCGGATGGAGATCAATTTTAGTCATAGCTTCAATAGTACTATCCATTGATTTTCCATTTCCCGTATCAATCATACACAGATTGTCATCTTGATCCTTAAGGATGTATATATTACAATCTAACATCGGGGATTCGGGAAAATAATAAACATTCTCCAAAAGTTTTTTTCCTCTCTTGCTTCTTCCACCTATTCCAAACATGTTCATTTCTCCTCCCAACAATCGACTTCAAATTGATTTTTCGTGATTTCTCCCGTGCTTAATCCCTCAATAAGATCCCCAATGGCCTTATTGATTGCATCCTCTTCCGTTCCTTTGGTCTCTATTCGAAAGCTCTTTGAAAGTGTTATGTAGTATTTTGTCATTTTAATTCGTATATGGTTTTAATAAATCCCCGTTTATATTTATTTTCCCGTTATTCTATGAGTTATTTGTGAAAAAGAAAAATAGATCTGGTATTTCGGAATTGTATTTCTAAATTTCCACGGTTTCTAAGTTTCCATTAGAAAATTTACATAAATTTGTAAGGCCGAGTTTCTTGGCCATTTTAAGTGCCTTCTGAAATTCGTATGCTACTTTTTCAGGGTGATGAGCATCGGATCCAAGACATATTGGGATATTGCACCTAATTGCTTCTTTAATGATTTTCTTTTCGGGGTATTGTTCCTTTACCGGTTTATAAAATCCAGATGTATTGATTTCCATTGCCATTTTAGAATCTTCTAGGGTATCCAATAGCTTTAGCTGGAGTTCCCAAATTTTTTCCTTATTTTTGGGTCGAATCCCATACTTTTTTGGAAGGTCGCAGTGTCCTAAAATGTTATAGAAACCCGAATTAACCAAATCTATTTGTTGTTCGTAATATTTCTGGTACACTAAGTCTTTCCCAAAATCCCGTAGCCCTTCGGGGTTATCTTCATTGTCCACTCCCCAAGCTCTTTTATTAATCTTAATTACATGAATCGAACCAATAAGATAATCGAGTTCCGGTAAGTAAGGTTTTAACGCCTTTTTATATCCTTCCAGGGCATCTGGGTAATAATCGACCTCGGTAGCTACTTTGACAGTTATTTTATTTGCGTATTTTTGCTTTATTTCGTTAATTTTCCGGAGATATAAGGGAAACTCATCTTTTTTCATTGAATATTGCCATACATTCGCTTCTTTAGGGATGAGGTACATGGGAAAGTGATCGGCAATTCCAATTTCACTTAACCCTTTCTTTATTCCAGAAACCACATATTCTTCGATTTTCCCGACCGCATGATTACACCGATAATTATGTGTATGATAGTCCCAGAGCTTCATAAACAAATAAAAAAAGTGTAGAAATGATAAATTTCTTTCTATTTTGGATAAAGAAAAGATGCAATTATAAAATTGGCATTGGTTTTTAGAAAAGACTCGTCTTTCCCAGGGGTTTAGTTGACCCTTTCCAGCTTTTTTACGATCTCCTTAAGGCAGCGTTCAATGAGGTCAAAAACCGGATCGATTTCATAACTATAGTCCTCTCCGGGGTCTCGGATCCTTTCATTAACACCTGCCGCCTCCGTTAAAGTGAAAACAGATTTCTTGAGGTCCTTATCTGTCATAGGAAAATCATATATTACATCCCGTTTTATGAATTTATCCATGGTTAAGATTAAATCCTTGGATCTAGCCCAAATCTTATCAATCCTTTCAACTCTGAGTTGATCAGATTGTGTAAATCCCTTTCTTTGGAGGTAACTGAGTGCTCTGTTTGAGATGTCGTGTCCTTTTCTTTCATATCCACCATGATATACTTGAATACTCCGTACCGTTTCTTTTTTGGATTTAAGAAGCATATCCCGGAGAAGAACAGCTGCCACAGGGCTTAACCTCCTAGAATCAATACACACAAGACCAATTGTTTCAACTCCTTTAAATATATCCAAATTTACCATCTTTACTTCAAACCTTATATTTTTGCTGTGCGTTTCTTATGTGTTAGCTCATTTATTGTGCTCTTATCTGCCGTCCGTTTATTGGATGTTTGTATATCTTTTATTTGTATATAAAAAATCTAACTTTTATACTAATGACTTCTCAATTTAGTACATTTTAAAAAATACTGGAAAACATTTGCTTATAACCAATAACCAGTAATATAAATCCAATCATCATTGAGATTGGGGAAAATACCGCAATTAAATAAGCATCGAGGAACTCTCCCGTAACCATATAGGTCACAAATTGACTTTCCGGCAATTCTGCCAATACGCCCAATACAAAAAATGTAAGTCCCAATGCTGCTAAATATGCTGATTTTTTAAGAATACCTGTTGATTTCCGTGCCATATTAAAATAAAGGATGATGGGTGCCACAGCGCAGACAAAGAAAAAGACCGTTGCCACGTGCTGAACATATTCTTGTGTTATACCTGCGGTAAAATAAAGCATTATGGAGGCACTTCCCTCTATAATAGACCCTACCATAAAGGTGTATTTTGTTTTTCCTTGAAATACATACTTCTCGGTATTATAGAAAAAGATAGCAATCGAAATCCAACAAAATATATAGTATGAAATACGGATATATAACTCAGTTCCACCGATTCTGGGGATTTCCCCGACCCAACCTCTGACAATGTTTAGTCTACTGTCGGCTAAATAAAACTTACGATAATTCTCTAGTGCCCGTGCCACAGTAAAACAAGCGGCAAACGCAAAAAGTCCTAATGCGAACTTTTTACCCACTTCCGTTTTTTTATAATTTCGATAGAAAATAAACGCAACTATGATACAAAGCCCCACATTTATCCAAAAAAGTGTGGGTTCAAAATAGTTTACAATCCAATTTGGCAGATCGCTATATGTATTAACCATTCTTCTTCTCCTTGTTTTTTTATTGTTTAATATGATAGGTGATTATGATTAAATTTATCTTTCTTTTATCTTATATTTTATTGCTTTTCCAATGTTTCTAAAAAATCCCTCAAGCAGTCCAAGACTTCTTCCGGTTTTTCATTTGATGGGAAATGGGCAGCCTCTTCTATATAATATGATTTAGATTCGGGCAATTCTTGTTCAAGCTTTTTGATCATTATTTTTGGGGTGATGTATTTGTCCTCTTTACCATGAAGAAGCATTACGGGTACATCGATTTCGGATAGCTTCTCAATTCCCTTAAATTTCCTCAATGTTCCCGCCGATTTAACCACTGCCCTTCTTTCCATTGCCCTTACATATTTCGCTAATTTTTTATATGCTTCATTCTTCCATTTTTTGTAAAAACTTAATGCCCAACCTTTAGTTAAGGAATAAGAGAATAGCCATTTGAATGGGTAGGCCAATATCATTCCTAACGCCCCAATTATCACCTTGAAATAATACCATGTACCCTTTAATCCATATCCAAAAGGTATTTGTCCTCCCGTATTCCATAATCCAAGTGCTTTTACCTTTCCTGGATAAGTGTGGTAAAATTGCTGGGTGACTACTCCCCCCATACTATGTCCAATAATAATTGTTTTTTCAATATTGAGATGATTCAATAGCTTATTTATATCATCCGCTAAGGTTTCAATGGTTATTTTGTGTCCTATTGGTGTTTTTCCATGTCCTCTAAGATCTGGGATGATGAGTTTGTAGCCCTCGTCCTTTAAAGTATAGAAATCTTCCCAAAAAATTCCATTGCAGAGCCACCCATGGATAAAAACTATGGGCTCCCCCACTCCAACAGTTTGATAATATAATCTTGTGCTGTCCGTCTCTTGCTTTGATGAAGTTGCTTCTATTTCGAGAAATGGCATTAATTTATTTTTCGTGTTTTTTGCTTATTACTTTTTGTAATCATTAATGTGTTGCTTATTGGTTACTTCTATTCTTTTTCATATATGGCAAAATCTAATATAAATGTAGTTCCTATCTCTGGATTACTTTTTATTGAAATATATCCAGACGGACTCCAAGATTCAATAATGGAATGAACTTTCGCCAAACTCATTCCTACGTGCTTTTGGGCATTATCTGATTCTACTGGCCAGCTTGTAAAGAATGGCTGGTATATTTGGTTCATTTGATGGCTTTTAATTCCCATACCAGTATCGCTAATTTTGATTTGGAGGTATTTATTTCCATCGATTTTGTGCTGATCTACATTTATTCTTATCTTTTCATCGGGTTTTCTTTCCCCTTCCTTTTTGTATTTTATCGAGAATAGTGCATTCTCAAGAATAGAATAAAAAATCGTTTGAAGCTCTTTGAAATTTGCTAAAATCGTAAAATTTGATTTTTTAGAGACCTTTATCTTTTTCTCAATCTGAATCTTATTTTCAATAAATCTATTTTTTAACCGAGAAATTGTTTTATCTAATACATCCAAGAGATTTGTCGCCCTGTAATGGCTATCATCTTGGGTAATCGTGGAAAAGTCTCTTAGCTCTTTAATTACTTTCTTTATTCTGTCACTTTCTTGGATCACAATTGAACTAAACTCTAAGAGGTTGTTGATGATCTCTTGTTGCTTTTCTTTATCCTCCTCCCCAACGTCTATGAGTTCTTCAATATCTTGTTTGATGAACGTGATGTAATTTAATACAGACATCAGTGGATTATTCACTTGATGGGATAATTTATCGGCTAAATATCCCACAGTTGCTAATTTTTCTGCCTCTTTTTTTTCATCTTCAATCTTTTTGATTTCTTTTTTTGTGCTAATCAGTTCTTCTTTTCTTCTATGCAATTTTTGTGTGTATCTCTGAATCTCTTGTTGGAGTTGTTCTTTCTCAGTTACATCTTTTCCATTTATAAGTATTGAATCAATCTCGTTGTTTTTATTCATAATTGGGATTAATGTGGTTTCAATCAAGCATTCTTCCCGTCCTTTATATGGGCTTTTTCCATTATTTTGATTAATTTTGAAATTAAAAAAATCTTGAATTCGATCCCCATTCCTGACTTTCCTTAGGACTTCAAAAAATCTCTTTTTATCACCTGATTTATCACTAATTGGGACCTTTTCCCCGATTATCTCGTTTTTTTGAAAACCTAGTATCTCAATGGCTGTTTGATTAATATATTTTATTTTACCCACAAGATCTGTATTAAAAATAAGATCTGGTGATGAGTTCATCATGAGATCGAATACACTCTGTAAATGATCCCGTTCCTCCGATGTCTCTGCTAAACTTGATGATTTCAGATAATAATCGATGCAAAGAGACAATTGTCGTATAATTATATAGATGAACTCTTTTTCTTTTTCCGTTATGTGATCGGGTCTATTTTGATAATACATGCAAAAAGTTGCTTTTAATTGTTCTTTCAGAAATACCGGTGCTCCAAACGCAAATTCATAACCGGTTTGTTTTAATTTTGGCAGAGCGTCCATGTTTTTTGAATATTTGGTTAAATCGATAATTTTTATACTTTCTGAATCATAATCGGTGATTTCTTTATTTTCCCGATAGATTCTTCCATCCAATCCGCCTTTCTCAGGAAGAATTATGAATCCGTTCAAGCTGATATTTTCGGGGATGTTATAAATAAAACTAAAATAACCCATTTCTGATTCCCAAAACACTAAAGTGGCTGCAGTTGCACCCATTATTTTGGTACATTTTTCTAAAAAATCCTCAATAATATTATTAGGTTGAGAAGTGTGAATTAAAGTAGGGAGTATTTTATAGATCGCATCGACTTTATTAATTTCCATGTTATTAATAAAATAAATAATAAACTTAAAGATTAATGGGATTTATGAAATAATTAATAGAATTATTACAAAGAAGCTAGCTAAAAAAATGGCTTCAATATTCGGTGAAAATAATGAACAGTTCTCAACCTAGGGTCTTGGTGATAGACGATGAAAGATTATTGCGTAAATCGATCAAAAGAATACTGGAGAAAACAGGCTTTTATGTTGAAACAGCTTTGGATTATGAAAGTGCCAAAAAATGTCTGAAAAATCTTAATTTCGATTTACTTTTAGTAGATATCATCTTACCCCAAATAAATGGAATTGAATTAATTGAGAAGCTCCAAAAGGATTTTGAAGATTTTAATTCTGCAATTATTTTCATTACGGGGGAACCAAACTTAGATACATCACGGAAAGCAATTCGTTTGGGTGCATACGATTATTTAGAGAAGCCGGTAGAGAGGACTAAACTGATTGACGCAATTAAAAGGGTATTAAAACGAAGGAAATATCGACTTAAGGTGGAAGACAATACCAGAGATACCACTTTTGAATTAGATGACTCTTTCTTCGAGGATACTCAAAATGAAAAGATAAAGGAACTGAAACAAAAAACAAAAAAACAAATAAAAGAAATTTATGATGCTCTTTACAAATTAAAAAAAAAATACGGGGATTCCTTCAATGAAGAGCAAAAAAAATTATTGAATGTAATTGCGGAGAATAATAATCAAATGCGAAAAGAGTGGAATTCAAACTCATAGCAAACTAATTAGATCTTGTCTTTTCTTTTATTCTTTATTAATAGACATATTTTTTTTTTATTCCAATAATAATCCTCAATAGAAATCTTTTTTCGTATATTTTACATATAGTTATATGACAAACAAAGATGTTCAGCATTCGAATTAAACAATTAGAGAGGAGACTCTCCGATTATGATTATGGTGGTGCTGAGGCTCCAGAAGAATTGGTCTCAGAGCTAAAAAGGCTCTATAACATTCTCGATCAAGTGAATGTACTGGGACAAATTTTCTCAAGAAATGTGTCTCAGCTGGCAGTGGAAGAGGTTAGCGAGGAAATTCTAAAAAAAATCAAAATATTAATCCATTTGGGCCAGTTGGTTCTTATTAAAATATCAGACGAAACGTGTGGAACCTCTTTCCCTATAGATGATTATTCTAATTTAAAAATTGATAAAAAAGAGTTTAAATTCATCCAAAATGATTTGCGCTCTATGAAGAAAAATAAAAATAAATCTATCACAAATTTTGAGCGATTTATAGATTATCTTATATCCAATGTTGATAATAGATATAACAAAATTAAATCAATCTCTAATTTTGACGGACTTCTTGAGCATGTTTTTGGTGTGAAGCTAGACGATGGTTCGTGTGAACCGAACGAGATCGAGAATATCAATGTAAAAGAGCTTTTGCTTATGAACCAGCTTTCTGGCCCTTTAGTTGATAAAATCTTTGATAAGTATGATGGTCTTTTGACTTATACAATGTCTCTTTTAACTATGCTAACGGGAACGAAATATGACAAGGAATTCAAAGAAAGATTAAGTAATATCATGCACTCTTTAGGAACTTCCACCCAAGTTGTCTTACTCGTGCAAAGATTAAATAAACATCTAAAGAGAAAAAACAAGACAAAAAAGATATTCTCAGATATCGAAGATAAGGTCAAAAGTATTGTAGAATCACATATGCTGGATATCCCAAATGAAGCTATCGAAGATTTCTTCACTACTATGTTAGGAGATCTAGATCTCTCTTTAAAAAACAATCTGCGGGAAAATATCTCCGATTATCCAAATTATAATAAAATCTTTTCTAGCGCTGTTTTTCGTAATTCCAAAATAAAATTAAAGAATTCTTGGCCAAAATATCGCCATGAATATCAAGAAGTCTTACAAAGTTTGCAGAAATTAAATGAATATTTTATATCTGTTGTGAGAAAGACAAACACTATAACTGCGGATCTTTTTGCAGAAGGATTTCGAGCATCTTTACCTAAATCAGATATCGATGTCTGTGAAAATGCGGGCTTACATATTGAAAATATTACCTCTACTGCTTCTACAAAAAAAGCAAATATTCCAGAAGAATATTACGATATAAAAGCTAAATTATTTAGAAACTTTGAAAAAGAATTGGATAAATTAAATTCAATAATTGCCAAAAAAAGCCAAGAAGAACTTTCTATCAGAACTTTAAAAGAAAATCATAAAATATTTTCTAAAATATTTAGTAGCTTACAAAAAAATATTAGTATCTGGAAAAAGAATTCAGTATTTGAAGGTTACCCTGAAGAGGTTATATTTGCAACACGGGTAATTTACTCCACAAAAATTCTATTGGAAAGAATGTGGAAAATAATAGAACCTATAGAAGATATTTCAATGAGTCAAAATTCTCTCCCTCAATTTGAAAATGTTAGAAAAAATCTCACAAAGTATTATATCCAGTTCAGGAAATTGAATTCGGTTGTTCTCAATGTAAATATGATCTCCAAAAGATTATGGAAGCTTAATCGGGAATTAGTATTAAAGATTTCTAAAGATGAAGGTTATTTAAAAAATCCGAATAAGCTAAAAGAGCTTATTGCGGAGATTCCAAAAATATTAACCAAAGAATATCATCAAAGGTTAATCAAAAAGGAAGTTAAGCAGCGAAAAATGGAAAAATACGAAGAGCTAAAAGATATTATTGAAGAATTTTCTAACAATTTTTCCAAAAGCGAACGTACTCTTCTTAAACCCTTTAAAGATATTGATCTTGAAAATCTACATTGGTAGGATCTATTATTAAAAATTCCTCAATAACCCCGAGTATCTAAATCTCGATTATTAATAAAATGAAAAAAAGAGGGATTGCTCTTTTTAGAATTTTTTTGACCAGTTTTTTATTCTGGAGAGTATTCGCCAGCATCTTGGACAATTGCCTTAACCGTTATGTCCATTGGGTTGTCGATGGTTGTGTGGACGCTTACTTCTACTTCTTCTCCCGCTTCCATCAAATCTTTTACTTCGTCAGGAAAAGCAGATTTTTTAATAAGAAGTTCAATTTTTCCTCCTACTGGAACGGTCTTACCTCCAGCGGACCCATCCTCAAAGATGGATTCCCATGTATGTACTTCTCCATCGGTAACTAATATTACGTCGTTTAAAAGTATCTCTTTGCTTGCCTCGACATCGATATCATTAACTTTTATGTCGATATACTCTCCAACTTTATTAGGTAGATCTATCCCGCCTAAATCTATTTCCCCTTCTGGTACCTCGATTGGGCTAATGACATTGACCATCATTAATTTCACCCATTCGTCTCCTTCATATTCGACCATAGATAGACATTTTTTACGTGGGAACATTCGTTTAATTATGTATTTTGGTATATAACTCATGTTATTTCATTCCTTTTTGTTATATTTCTAATTTCTGTGAGCCCTTTTGCCTTTAATTACTAATACCAATAGCATAAGGCCTAAGAATAATTCTTATTTTTTCGTATAAAAACCTTGTTGTTGCATTAGAAAGAATAAGAAAGAAACTTTTTAAAATTTTTTAATTTTCTTCATTTTCAAAGGAGGTTTCTATTTCCCAGCCAGAAATATCGATCGAAAGTTCAATATCGTCCTCTCGAGGGCAGATAACTCTGATTACGAGTTTATCTTTGGTTTTTTCGATAATCTCTGGAAAATGGCAATCATCAGCAAGTTTTGAGATTATGAAACGAATATATCTTTCTGAGAAAACTGTTAATGAACCTTCAAGTATTTGTTCCCCCACTTGACCGATATTGAAATTTACTGTTTTTCCCTCATCACTTTTGGTTATTAATCTGGCTTCTTCCAATTTTTCAACATGATGTCTAACCGTGTCATGATGGATGTCAAGTGCTTTGGCTATTTGATTCTGATAACAATTTCGATTGTTTAAAATATAGATGAAGATATTTTTGGCATTTTCGTTGGAAAGATGCATAAATGCTTCTTCAATTTCTTTGCTCCTTAAATTATTAGGAAAATACATTCTTTTTCCATGTATCTTTTGAGATTTGATGATGTTATCCTCTTCCAATTTTCCTAAATGATACAACAAGGTGGATCCGCTAATCTTTTCATCTTCTTTTGGGATTTCAGACATTAATTTATAAAAATATAATCCTGGATTCTCACATAAGACTCTATATATTGTTCTTCTGGTTGGGTGGAGCAAGAAAAGGGTTTTTTTTCTGTACGGCATGGTTTCTCATCAAAATATATTGAAGTTCACTGCTTTTCTATTATTCATTTGTGTTAGTAAATTAGTGCTTTTTACAGGTTGAAGATAAGTTGAAAATGGCTCGAAGATGGGTTGAAGATAGATAGATAGATAATTATTCTACATGAATTTTTTCAAACTTGGCTGTCTGAACATGAGTGATGTGTTTAAATTGTTTCTTCACATCATCTAACTCTTTCCCTTCTTCGAATTCAAACACACCTTCCCAAACGCAAATATCGTCCTTAAAACACAATCCCGTTGAGAAAAGATTGGACATTTTCAGTTTCTTAAGAGTATCTCGTAAAGAGACAAAAAATTTGTCATTAAGTGAATCTTTATCCAATTTTAATCTAATAAACAATACTTGGGAGGCATTTGTTATAAAGAAACTTATCTTTTTTGATTTTCCCGGAATTACGGCCACCACATTTTTGCCTTTCGGAGACAATTCCTCAAATATTTCTGAAGGTACTTTCAGATTCTCCGATAAAGGGGTGAGAAAGCATTTTGCCAATTCTTCTTTCGATTCATAATATTCCTCACTCATAATATTCGTCACCAATATCCATATAATTTTAATTATGTTAATATCATTATTAATAATTGTACTTCGTCTAAATGTTTTTAGATGATTATCCAAAAGTGGAATTGAAAATATAACATGCAGTATATGGTCAGCTGTCTGGTATTGGGAGATGCAATGGTAGCTTTGGATAACCTCAATAATATAGGTTTCCAAAATATAGAAAAATCGGAAATATCCAAGTGGGAGAAAAATATCCAGTGGAGAGATAACGAGATTAATGTCAATATTGATGTACCTGTGGTATCTAATGCTCCTTTTGAAGATTTAATTCCTATGGCAGATGGTATAATTTACTATCTTAACCCGAATAAATATGAAGATCTTAGACTTTTCAGGGATATAATCGATATTGTCCGCCAGATAAGACGAAATATTCCTACGATTGTGATTTTCCATGATAAAAACCACTTCATTAAGCTCAGCGGAAATCATCTGCTATATTGGATTTGGGAGGAGTACCCATTTGAAGCATGGATCTATGATCTCCCCCATTTAAATCCTGTATTAGATTTTTTAGATTCTCTGATGGAATGCATCATCGAGGGTGAAACTTTAATCAATTACAATACTTCATGGCTTCAAATTCCCGTATTGAAAGCAAAGGCGAATGAATTTATTTACGATAAAGATTGGAAAAATGCGGCCAGAGTAGCAAAAAAGATAGCCAAGATAAAACGAAAATTTGATAAATCTGATTGGACAATTTATGCAGAAAAATCATCATGGCTTTTTTCCCGGGCCCGAGACTTCCTCTCCGCGGCGAAATGCATAGAAGATTTCAACTCGGAATACGCTCAAAAATATAGAGAGATGTATGTAGATGAGTTGATTCACCGAGGTCAAAAAATGTATTCCAAAAATAAATTTGTGGAGTCCTCAAAACAATATGAAAAAGCGGGAAATTGGGCTAAATTGGAATTATCCGATAAAGAAAAGATGAAGAAGGCCTATCGTTCTGCGATATATTCATGGCTTTCCGCATGTGATATTCCCTCTGCATTTCGTCTTTTGGAACATTTTGATCATGTCGAGCAGAAAGAAATATTAAATGAGATAACCGAAAAGATCGCAGGTGCTGCTGATTTTCTTTCTAAAAACCAAAATTATGAATTAGCAAAAAGTCATCTTTATTTAACCCTCACAAAGTATCAAAAGGCAGGATTGTTTGATGAAGTAAAGATTCTGGCAAATAAAACTGTAAAAATTTTAGAAAGCGTATTGAATGAACATATCCGCAATAAGGACCCAGACTCTGCCAAAATGACCATCGATGAGATTGAAAATATTTGGGAAACATTTGAGGCAAATAAAGAGAACATAGATCCACTTCTGTCCCAGGTATGTCGCCTTTTTATTGAAAGAAGAGATTTCCAAAAAGTTGATGAATTATTACCTAAAATTGATTCAATTGAACTAAAGGAAGAACTCACTGAGGCTCGCATGGATGAAGAGGAAAGGATTAAGGAGGAGGTTCAAAAAGGGAAGAATCTTTCAGAAAAAGAGGCTCTTGAAAGGATCTATGATTATGTTAAATATGAGGAAGAGCAATTTTCTATCATGAATGAAAAGATTTTCCATGAATCGGAAAGATTGGTGAAAAGTGGTAATCCCCTGAAGGCCACCAATCATATTAAGGAACAATCCGAATGGTTAATTTCAATCGGAAAGGAGGATTTGGCGCATGAGGTCCTTACAAAGGCTTTGGATATTGCCTTAGAAGGTGAAATTTTAGGCAAATTCCTTCGTGAAATTCAAAACCTCCCTGAGAAGAAAGCGAAAGATTACTTGGAAGAAAAAAAAGAAAGAATCCAAAAACTACTCCACGGGTTAAGTAATAAAGTGCCAATCTCCAGATTTGAAGAAATGAGCATAAAAATGATTAAATTATATCGTAATCAATTGCTCTATGATGAGGCTAAAATATATGCTGATTTGCTCATTGATGCGCTAAAAAAATATGGTTCTGAGATAGAAAAGCACATTTCCGATAAAATAAAAATACGGAGGAGTTTGCTTAATTTAACTCACAAAATAAATCAGATTTCGAAGGGATATTTAGATGAAAAGGAACCAGATATGGATTTATTATATGAGAAGATTATCCAATCATATTTGAAAGATGAAAATCTTTTGGAAGCCAGAAAATATTCTGATAAACTAATAGATAAGGAGACAGCAAATTATTATTATAATAAAATAGATAATATTGATTCGAAAAGACAAAGCTCCAGAGCCGCCGAGTATAAAAAGCAAAAAGAATTAGATATTTACTCGGAACAGCTTACGCGGTTGAAAAAACTAAGTTTTGAACAAAAACGGGAGCAAGAGGATCTCTTAAGGATGAGAAACGGGTTAAAGCGATATTATTTCCAAAAAGGCTTGGATATGATAAAAGCGGATAATCCGTTGGAAGCCGCCGAAGTTTATGGGGAGGTTTCTAAAAAACTGATTAAATCAAAAAAAATAGAACTTGCTGGTATTAGTACGGCCATCTCTACAATGCTTTATTTATTGGTAAAAAAACCCCATCATATTCAAAAAATGATTGATTCAATTGATTCAGATTTAGGATTAGGAAAGGATATTTTTCACGAAACCTTTCCCATAAAAGTGGTAGATTATATTCTGAATATGTATGGTGCTAAGAAATATATGTATATAAAACCTGCCTTGAAACTTTTAGATGGTTTGGCTCTTTTTCCGGAAGAAAAACTTATGCTGAAAACTCTGATTGGCGAAACCTCGAGTTTAAAGGAAATGATGCAAAAACATAAAAAAGTAATTGAAACATCCGAGAATGAAATTACAAACGAATATAATGTACTGATCAACGAACTCCGATATGATCCCCATCATTATTCCAAAAGAAACGCTCTGGAGGAGAAATATTGGGGCGATTGTAGGGACTTTTTGGCAAGGCAACAATATGCCGAGGCCCATCAAGCCTATTTAAATATGGTTTTTGATCTATTTCAAAGGACTGAAAAAAGATTTGCTATCAATTCAATTGTCTTGTCATTTCTGTCGCTCTTAAAAATAAGAAATAGCCATGACGTTTTAAGGGAATTTGAAAAATATATCTTCCAACTTGAGAAAAAATATCACAAAGTTTCGGATAATCCAACCATTAAATTATTGGGAATTCTCTTGGAAAATATTGACGAACCTGATCATAAGAAAGAAGTCCTTGAGATTCTTTCTGCATTTGAGAATAAACTTATTCTTTTTGATTGGGAAAAATCTCTTATTGAAAACATTAAGTCAGGCTTAAAAAAGACAGCAGATTCTTCCAGTGTGTCAATGAGGAAAACTGTCGGTGTTGGAAATGGTGCTTTTAATGTGACGGATAATTCTTTGTTGCAAGATCAAATTATCGTATTGACCCAAGAAATATCCGAGATGCAAGATAAATTCGATGATATCTTAGAAAAAAGAAAAAGGATGATCCGTGCGTATTATAGAAAGGCAATTGATTATCTGAAGGATGAGGAGTATAAGCAAGCAATCGGAAAGTATGAAAGACTTGCAAAAAGAATGGCCAGGAGAAATGATTTTGATCGGGCTAGTCTTATGGTTCTCTTGTCTTGTTTGTGTGGTCTGAAATCTCAAATTGGGCTAGATGATATTAAAAATAATATAGATTCTCTTTTGAAGTCTCTGGGACATGTTAGAAAAATTCTTGATGATACAATTGGGGTAAAAATTTCAAATTTCTTATTAGATGTAAAAAAGATAAATGATGCTTCCATTCAAAATCATTTGAACGATATTCTAAGCAGAATGCCCCTTTTAGAAGAGGAAAAAAGATTAATCGGGTAAATAATCAATTTAATGGTTTAGATTTTGTATCTTGAATATTAGGAAAATATCTTTGAGGTTGTTGATAATTTTTACCACTCTCTGGACTGGATAAGGTAAAAGGCATCCAATTCGTGATTGCTCTTCTTTAGTTCTGCGCCTGATTTAAGGACATTGGTGATATATCTCACTTTAGAGCGGATGTTAAGCCTCTTGTAGTGATATTTTATGATTTTATTGAGGATTATGTTAAATGCTTTTTCTGAGTTGAGTAGGAGAAGCCTTGCCACCATAGGTGCCGTATCCGCATTTTTTTTGCGGCTCTTTTCCAAATTTTCGGGTTTTAATTTGTTGTTATAATCTTCCTTAATCTGTACGATTCGTTTTTTAATTCTTTCCTCCGACCAACCATCTTTATTTTTATAGCGTTCAATTTTGCTCTTGAACTTCTCCTTAATCAAGAGTTCGGTGGTCTCCTCTAACATTTCCGCTAAATAATTTAGTTCTTTATTTTCAAATTTATAGCGGAGCTTTACTACAAAATCGGTACGACTCCCAGTTCGGGCGTCAGAGGCAGTAAATCTCTCTTTATCGAACGGGAGAACATTGCAATACCATCTTGAAAAGATGTATTCATGGTTATCCATGATATATTTTGCGATATTTGGGATTAATTCAGTATCCTCCATCATATTGATATCTTCATGCATCCTTTTATGAATTTTATCCACTTCTTGTTGATGTGTTTCGCGGACGTATTTTTCGATGGCTAATTTTAATGCATCATGAGTTGTCTGAAATTGGCATTCTTCTGCAATGTATCTAACAAAATATTCAAAGCGTTTAATTTGGGTGGTTTTCTTTAAAAGTCTCCTGCGATAAGTTTTAATGATACCCTTGATATAGGAATCCTTGTAATCGAAAAATGGTTTTGTTTGTTTTACTTCAAAGGCATTACGGGATTTGATATAGGTAAAATACGGTAATTTTACAGTTTTCTTGAGATCAGAAAAAAGTTGATTTAATTTATCTTTGGAAAATTCCGATATTTCCATAACTGGATTTATGAGCTCGATGAATTTATCAACTTGGTCGGTGAGGCGTAAGGATTTATAAAACCAAATATCTTTTAGCCTACGGATCCACTCTCCGGTTATCTTTTCCAACCTATAATCTTCGATTTTATAATCCTTCGATAATTTTTGAATTGCTTCTTTAAAAACATCGCGCTTGCGTTCAACCAATAATTCATCAATTTGTTCCAGTTCTAAAGAAAGGGTGGTTTGAGGGAGCAAGATCTCATTAATTTTTTTAAAGATCCTGATTCTCTTTCTTCGATTTTTGGTGTTTTTTCCTTGTTCCTTCAGCAATAGTTTATACATTTTGAGTTTTTGCAGAAATCTCCTGTAAATTTGTTCCTTGTTATAACAAGTTACACAATAATTTTCGTTGATATGGACCGATTGATCCACGTTTTGGGATTTGCCACAACATCTGCACGTGAAAAAATTTTTCTTTTTGTTATTTGCCATTTTTTTTTTAACACCAAATCTTAGGAAATTTTAAAATGAAATTATATGATAATTATCCTTATAATGAATATCTATCCTTAGATTAATATTTTTTTATGTAATATCCAGATCATCTCCTTGTTTCACCAAAAAATTATTCAATTGAAAAGGTTTTTTTGCTTTTAAAAAAAAGATAACATATGATTTTACCGGATGACTCGATGAATGCCACGGAACGTGTTGAGGCTACGATTAATTTTCAAGAGCCCGATAGAGTGCCCACATATATTATGGGTATTCCCCCTTATTCGCGCTGCTATAAGGAATATGTTGAAAAAGAGGATGAACTATTTGGAGAGGGCGGATGGGGAGACAATGATGAAAATATTCTCCTAACCCCCCTGGGAGATTATACCATGAAATATTATTTTGGGGCAGATGTAGAGATGCTGGGGATTGGTATACATACGGATTTTTCTAAAAAAGTGTTAGATGAAGATGATAATATTATCGAAGATACCTCAATAGAAAAGGAGCTAGAAAAGAAAGATGTTGTTCGATATGTCGACTATTTCGGAAAAATAAACGGCGTAAAACGTCTTCCAAGCGGAGAAAGATATAATTGGTATTTGGAAGGCTATCTTAAGAAGAAGGAGGATATTTTGGACTGGTATGAGACTTATGGTTGGTGTGCCGATAAAAATACTTCCACAGCTCAAGTCGATGCTTATAAGCGCTTTAAAAAGGAGTTTGGCGATAGACTTTACTTGATCCCCCAAATAGGTGGTGTCCAGTTGTATGAAAGTCTCTGGGTCATCATGGGTCAAGCTCGTTTCGCGTATTATTGCAGAAAGGATCCAGATCTAATTAAAAAACTCATCAACGACCGGAAACAGGCCCAGCTCAACATCTTGGATGAATTAAAAAAATATGATCCAATGGTAGTGTTTGGCGGGGATGATATGGGTCAAAAAGGGAGACCCTTACTTTCCCCTCGAATGTACAAGAAGTTTTTCAAAGAACCCTATTCTGAGATTTTTAATAAAGTTCATAACGAACTGGGGGCGAAGATATTTAATCACTCTTGCGGAAATATCGAAGATCTCCTCCCAGATGCGATAGAAGCGGGACTTGATGGATGGCAATCCTTAGAACCTGCTTCCTTAATTGATCACAGACGGGTTAAGCAAAAATATCCCAATTTTATTCTTTGCGGGGGTTTAGATTCACGAGAAATCTCATTCGGTACGGAAGAATCCATCCAAAAACATGTAAAAGAACAAATAATGAAGATGGGGGGAGGAGGGGGCTATATATGTGGTCCAACCCATGATTTCCTCACGGAAACTCCCTTGGATAATTGTTTGGCTATGAGAGATGCCATTCAAGAATGTGGACATTATCCCTTAAACTAAAGAGTCTATTCCATAAGATATCAAGCCGCTCATTTTAGTGTTCAAATTCCATAATATCGAATTCACAATACGGACTGCCCATTGCCATGCATTCGATCTCTTCCACGATATAATCTTTTTTAAGTCTTTCTTTAAAAATTGAGGTGAGAACTCCTTCGTCCATCTTACATACTGGCCTTCCAAGGTTGGGCAGATCTCCGCATTCATAGCATTCATAAATCCTTATATTTACCCTTTCTTCCTCGATTGAAATATCTCGGATATTTCCTAAGCCATGAGTTTGCCAAAATTCCTTTAATTCCTCAAAGAGCCCACTCATTTCATTTGAATCAAATAATTTGGCAAGTTGAATTCCCAATTTCTTTCCTATTTTAAACTTAAGTGTATCGGCATTCGGAAGGGAGGTTTCTATGACGGTGTAAAAAACATTGATGATCGTTTTCAGAATTTGATTGGTGTCGCTTTTTTTTGTTAAAGAACGTTTATTGAATATATCGGTGATGATTTCATCCGAAAGTTGAATTGAATCCCCGAATTCATGTCCTCTGATTGTTCCATTTTTATCAATATATAATGTGCAGCTGTGGGGGGGATTTCCGTGAATATGGCGAAATGAAAATGGGTATTTTGAATGTTCTTTTTCAAAAACTTCAGGAGGTATTTGAAATTTAATCCGATCATGGCATTGGGGGCAATATATTTCAAGTTCATGGGTGGATTTTTTATATTTGAACATGTTGTTTTGCTCTATATATAAAAACCAAATATCTTTAAAAAAGAATTTTTTAATGGAATCAAAATAAAAAATGCGTTTCTGCTTTATTCTATAATCTATCTATTTCGAGAGCTCGAGCTTATCAACAACCCCGTGACAATTGCACGATGTCCCAATATATACAGTCTTAGGTAATTTTAGTAGTGGTAAGGCATTTTTGAGATTTAATACTATTGATTTTATGTCGTCACCTCTTATCCCCCCTAAACCAGCTGATATTTGATGACTTTTGAAGATTATGGTACTTTTCTCTTTAAAGAATTCTTGGAGAACATTGGTGACCGTTTTTCCCTTTTGAATTTTATGATAGGAGCAATATCCCGGTTTTCCCATACAAGAATCAGGGCAAGATTTTCCTAAAGGTGCATATGAAAAGAAAAGATGGTTCTTTTGCTTTGAATAAATAAGATGGTTAGGAAAATTTCCCATTTCTTTCTTTTTTTCTAATTCATTCATTAATTTATTAGATATGTCCATTTCTTGCACTTGGACTTTCCATAATTGAAAATACTTTGAAAATAAATGTGCCATGACATGAATGGGGGCAGTAGGGATAATATAGTCGGGAAAGCCTTTAAGAAGTATTTTGAAGAGTTCTCTGACGGATCCTTGGATCCCTAATAGTTTATTCCCTTGGTTGAATGAAAAGTCTTGGGCCCTTATTATTTTCAATCCTTTGAACGCGAGTTGGTTTTTATTAACGTCAAAAAAAAGGAGTGATTTGTCCGTTTTTTCATAATATTTTAGTGCTTTCTCCCCGAATTTTCCTCCCCCAATTACAAATACCCATGTATTATATGTCATTAATTTGCCTTTCTGGTTCATTATCTGCCCTCTATAATCTATGTACGAATTTTTTGAGGATTTCATTAGAGATTGAATAAGGATTGGCATCTTTCTGCTTTTCAATTATCTTTTCGATGATCTGATCAATCTCTGGATGGGAGAAAATAAGATCCTCAATATTTCGGCTTAAATATCCCTTTAAAATATCTAACACATAGTGTTTATATCGATAAATCTGCTTTTTACGGTCTAACGCGGTCTTTTTTTGATTTACCCTGTGCACCTCAATTTTTTTTAATAAAAGTTCTATATTTTCTCCATCCCTGGCATTTGTCTTTACAACGGGTGGTTTCCATTCCAGGGAAGAGACTACCTTCACGGCATGCCGGTCGTTATCTATTTCAATGGTATCAGACAACTCTAACATTGCCTCAATATCCCGAACCTTTTTATCCGCCAAGGGTAAATCCATTTTATTGACCACAAAAATATCGGTAATCTCCATAATTCCCGCTTTAATGGCTTGAATATCATCACCTGTTCCGGGGTTCACCACCACGAGGGTTGTGTGAGCGGATTTAAAGACATCTATCTCTGATTGGCCGACACCGACTGTTTCGAGAAGAATTATGTCAGATCCGAAGGCATCTAACACTTGCAATACATCCTTTGTTATATGGGCCAATCCCCCTAACTTCCCTCGGTTTGCCATCGATCTTATAAATAAATCCTTTTTCCGGAAGCTTTCCTTCATTCGTATGCGGTCCCCTAAAATTGCTCCTCCCGAAAATGGGCTGGTGGGGTCTACACAAATAACACTGACCTTCTTACCCGCCTTCAGATACCTTTTGGCGATTTGGTTGGTGAGGGTGGACTTTCCCGAACCCGGGGCTCCCGTGACTCCGATAATATAGGCATTCCCTGTCTTGGGAAATACTTTTTCCACAATAACTTTGGCAACTTCCGGACCATAATCCTCGATATAAGATATTAATCTGGCACAGCCCCTTCTCTTCCCCTTAAAAAGCTGTTCGATTAACGGGTCAATTTTTCTTAAAATTTTTTTTTCCTCATTTTGCTTGCTCATTGTTGCTCCGATCCCGAATTTCCCAAAAATATAATTATCTTCATTTTTGTACCAGAATGATAGTTTTCAACAATTCCGGCAATTATCTTTTTAAATTCTCCAAAATAAATTTCGTTACTTCTTGAATTTTTGTACCTGGGCCAAAAACTCCCGAGATCCCCTTTTGTCTGAGGTATTCTGCATCTTCTTCAGGAATAATTCCCCCTCCTAATACCAAGACGTCATCAATCCCCTCCTCTTCCAAATACTCCATGATTTTCGGAAAAAGGACATTATGGGCGCCGGAAAGACAAGATAAAAGTAAGGCATGAGGATCCTCTTGAACCACCGTCTCCACTATATCTTCAGGTGTTTGATGCAATCCTGTGTAAATGACTTCGAACCCCGCATCCCTTAATCCTCTTGCCAAGACTTTCGCTCCCCTGTCGTGCCCATCTAATCCGGGCTTTGCGATTACTAATCTGATTTTTCTTCTTTGTACTTTTCGCACTATGTATTCCTCCATTCATTATATTAAAACTTTCTTTTCATAAGTTTTTTGATAATTCTAAAAAATGTTATCTTCTTTATAGGTTCCCCACACTTCTCTCAAAGAATCGGTTATCTCTCCCACAGAACAATAATTTTTTACTGCTTTGAGAATATATGGGATTAGATTTTTATCAGTTTTTGCAATTTTTTTGATATTATTTAGTGTGGTTTGGGCTTTCTGCTCATTGCGGTTTTCCTTTACCTCATGGAGAAATTTAATTTGGTTTTCTGCTACTTCTTCGGATACCTTGAGAATTTCCGGTTTTATTTTACTTTCTTTGGAAGATTGGAATTTATTAACTCCTACTTGAATTTGCTTTTTCGCTTCAAATTCTCTGTGAAATTCATACGCGGCGTTTGAAATTTCCTTCTGAAAGAAATTATTTCTAATTCCTTTGATGGTTCCCTTGAGCATAGATCCCCCGCCAAATTCCCGGATCTGTTCAAAATATTCTTCTGCCTCTTGTTCCATTTTATCTGTGAGACATTCGACATAATAGCTCCCGCCCAATGGATCGATGGTGTCTGCCGCTCCAGATTCACATCCGATGATTTGTTGTGTCCGTAAGGATAATCTCACGGCATCTTCTGAGGGCAATGCTAAGGCTTCATCGAATGAATTTGTATGAAGAGATTGTGTTCCACCTAAAACCGCAGCTAACCCTTGCAGTGTCACTCTTATTAAATTATTATATGGTTCCTGGGCACTAAGACTAACTCCCGCGGTTTGAGTATGAAACCTACAAAGCATAGATCTCTCTTTTTTTGCTCCATATTCATTCTTCATATATTTTGCCCAGATTCGCCGGGCTGCCCGATACTTTGCGATTTCTTCGAAAAAATTATTATGTGCATTGAAAAAGAAAGAAAGTCGGGGGGCAAAGTCGTCTATGTCAAGCCCCCTCTCTAGGCATGCCTCCACATATGCCATCCCATTCCCTAAGGTGAAGGCAAGTTCCTGAACCGCAGTTGATCCTGCCTCCCGAATATGGTATCCGCTTATGCTGATAGTATTCCATTTTTTCACATTTTTGGTGCAATATTCGATGGTATCCACTATCAACCGAATTGATGGTTCTGGGGGGAAAATGTATGATTTTTGGGCCTGGTATTCTTTCAGTATATCATTTTGGATAGTGCCCCGTAGCTGATTACTTTTGATCCCTTGTTGCTCTCCAACTGCTATATACATGCATAGGAGAACCGAAGCGGGGGCATTGATTGTCATAGAGGTGCTGATTTCCCCCAAATCTATACCTTCAAATAGATTCTCCATATCGGCTAATGTATCAATTGCCACTCCTTCTTTTCCAACCTCTCCCAATGAAAAAGGGCTGTCGCTTTCATACCCGTAAATGGTTGGGAGATGAAAGGCAACACTTAATCCCGTCTGACCGTTTTCAATTAAATACTTGAATCTATTATTTGTCTCATTTGCATCCCCAAAGCCCGCAAATTGACGCATGGTCCAAAAACGCCCCCGATGCATGGTGGGATATACTCCCCGTGTAAATGGGAACCGTCCCGGAAATCCAATTTCCTCGGAATACTTTTTATCTTGGATGTCCAAGGGAGTATATAATGGATTTATCTTAATATTTGACAGGTTTTTAAAAGTATCTTTTCTCAAACCAAATTTTTCTTTTGTTTTCTCATATTTTTTTTGTTCCCATTGGTTCTTTTCGTTCCTAATTTGATCGAGATCGCTAGAATTTTGGGGTTTTTTCATTGCTAATTCATTATTCTTTTATCTTTTTTAAAATTTTGAACGAATTTTTAGGAGAAAGATCAAAATAATAAAAGATGGTTTTTTAACTTGCCAAATGAACTTAAGATTGACTTAGTCATGAGATCAGATAACTTAAATCTCCCATATCCAGACTGAAATGACTTTAAAAGATATATTAACCACTACTGATTTTAAAGCCCATTTTTCAAAAAATGCAAAATGGTTAAATACTTGGATTCATATATCTTACTTAGAAAATCTCAACAAACACTATCCAAAGTAGGGCTTTTTGAGTATTTTTTTCTC
>CAZEPC010000024.1:0-23322 GCA_964513765.1 uncultured archaeon | reverse complement strand
AAGAATCAATTAAAAAAAACTAGATCAACAGCTGTAAAAAACTTGATCATTCTTGATCACCGCCGCTTCTAATATCCCCATATCAGCCATACTTAGAATATTTTGCCCCCTCTACCTATGTATGATGAGGATCGTACAAGCCACCGACTATTTGGGGGTGAGCAAGCCCACCCTCCGCAGATGGGATCGTATTGGGATGTTGATTCCGAAAAGCCTGTTGCTTATTATGATTTACAAGCATTAGAAAAGCCTAATGATTTTCTCCATTTCAAACATGCATCACAAACTGAATAAAAAGGACCCTTGGGTAATTTAATGCCCTCTTTCTCCCCGAGATCCATTAATCCCCTAAGTCCTTTCCTAATAATCGCAGCTAAATCGGGAAATTCGAATGGGTTATAATTTGCTAATATATCAGTAAGGTCTTCAGAAATCGCATTTCCAATAATAATATTCTTTCCCACAATAACATCGCCTGTAGGAGAAATACAAATATTCTTAATATTCAAAAGAGAATGGGAACTCTCATTCTTGGAAACATTTCCTTCAAAATCCTCATCCAATAAAGGACATTTTTCATCCCCAGTTATTTTGATAGGCTTAAAGTAAGCAGAAAGTTCTTTTAAGGCATTTCCCCGCTTCTGTATAACATCTCCTTCATCGATTTTTAAAGCTTCATCTTTTACTTTAGATAAATAATCTTTTGTTTTTGTATTGTATATATTTTCCACATCTTTCCCTCCAATCCACCTCGGAGAGAATTCAACCTCGGAGACATCAAGCATATCCAAAACTTTTCCGACTTCTAAGGGGATTTCTATTGGAATATTTTCTTGATGGAAAAAATCAACCGATATTTTTATGGAATTTAATCCCGCATCCGCCAGACGATGCCCAATTCTCTTTATATTCTTAATATTATTCTTGTTTAAGTTTTTAACCCAATATCCATTTGAAAGGATTTGACGATGAGGAATCTGGTATTTTTTAGCCACTTTTAGCATTTCAATACACGATTCTATGGCAAGGATCGGTTCTCCCCCAAATCCCATGATTGAAATTGGATTATGGAATTTACATATATTCTCTGTAATTTTTCGTACATTTGAAACAGAAAGAGTTTCATTATGATAAATATGGGGTTGAATCAAGCAATGTGAACAATTAGAATTACATCTATAAGTCAATATTAGTTCTACCCTTTCTAAATCAACAAACTGTCTCATCTTTTTCCTAACCTCTTATATTTTGGTTATTTTTCCTTAAGTTTTGACCTCTTGTTTTATTTGTGAAATTACATCTTTTTTATGTTCATACCAATCTTTTGACCAAATATGGATAATTTTCCAACCCAAGGCAGACATTACATTTTTTCTGATTCTATCTCGGTCTCTGGCCATTTCTGCATCAGAATAAGACCCCGCATCACATTCAATTCCTACTTTGTACATGTTTGGATCCTGAGGATCAATAATTGCTAAATCTAAGCGATAATTTGAAACACCAACTTTGGTATGAACTTTAAGTCCTTGTTTTTCCAATTCATTCTTTAGATCCATTAAAATACTTTTCTCTTGAATTTCAATTATCTCCTCTTTTTCGTTCTTCATATTAGAGGAATTAGGAATAATTCCGGTCCTTGCATACACCATATAATCGAGAAGATCCCCCAAACCCCTCGCGTTCACCCGTTCGCGGTCGATTTCACTGGGGAGGAAAGAGCAAAATATATCGATATGATATCGTGCTCGAGTGATTGCGACATTTAATCTTCTATATCCCCCACTTCGATTTAAGGGACCAAAATTAAGGCTAATTTTTCCTTTTTTATTTTTTCCATAGCCAATACTGAAAAAAATGAAATCCCGCTCATCTCCTTGAACATTTTCCAAATTTTTAATAAATAAGGGCTCTTTCTGCTTCTGCATGAACCTTTCTACATCAAGATTGTCCTTTAGTTTTTTAGATAAGGCTTTTTTTATCGCACCTTGTTGTTTTATGCTAAAAGCGATCACTCCAAGTGAATAGCTGGCCTTAGATTTCATATCTTTTTTATAATGGGTGATAATATTTTCAGCAACCTTATTTGCTTCAATCAAGTTTTTACCCTTTGATTTTATCCCTTGGGGCACATGTTTGAATTGTATAGCTGGGATCGATGCTATATCATTAAAATCATAATCATCTTTTTGGTTTTGTAGCTCTTTTTCTTGTGGTTTTTTAACGCCATTGCCCGAAAGATCTCCCTTTTCTATATCCCTCTTATGAGCAGGAATACTCAAATCCGGAAATGAAAACAGCCTACCATGATAATATCGGGAGTTGGAAAAAGCAATTAGACCTTCTTTTCTGCTCCGATAGTGGAACTTTAATAATTTTTCCCTAAAGCCAATTCCTGTACATTCATCCAAAAGACTTTCCATCGTCTGTACATCACGGTCAAGATCTCGGAGTTCATCTGAGATTTTTGCCTTAAAAAATGTTGTTGGGGGTAATTGATTGGAATCCCCCACGACAACCAAGGATTTTCCCCTCATTATTGCCCCAATTGCATCTTCTGGAGTTACTTGAGAAGCTTCATCGAAAATTACCACATCATAGAATTCATAAAAACTTTCCAAATCCAAAAAATTAGAGATTGCAAGAGGGCTCATCATTGTACAAGGTTTTAAAATACCTATTAATTCCTTTGCTTCCGAAAAGATAGATCGCAATGGTTTGATATTCCTTTTTTTCTTTAATTCTCTTTTTATCATTCCTTTTTGGGTTAAAATCTTATTTGATTCAACTTTTAAATCTGAATTTGGCCTTAAATTGTACAAAGTTTTCTGGACTCTTACTTGATTTTTTTTCAAGCTTTTTCTGTCCTTTTCACTAAACTTATCAATTAATTCAAGATGATGGGATTTTCTAAAATTGTTTATGGGGGGTAAAGATTCAATCAAATCAACTAACCAAGTTTCATAAAAGCATTTCTCAAAGATATCTCCAAATGAAATGGGTTCACCGCTTTTATCTCTTATTTTCTCATTTTTAAGCTTATCCATTAAATCTCCAAAACCCTCATCTTCTAGATGATATGCCCGGACTTGCACCTCAAACCAATCATTTAAATAAGGGAGATTATCCAACCATTCTATGGCAAAATCCCTCATTTTTTCCAATACCTTAGTTACTTTTTCATCTTCCTCAGAAAATAAAGAAATAGAAGTTAAAACATCCATTTCATTACTAAGATCTTGGAACTCATACCAGCTTTCCACAATTCTATAAAGATCCTTTATTCTTTTTTGAAGAAATTTTTTAGAACTTCCATAAGGTTTACCATAGGCATCTTGAAATCTTTTAATGATGTTCAAATGTCCCATGGGATTCGCATCGGGATCTCCTTCCCGCAGGCAAGATAATATCTTTTCTTTATCATTTTTATAACTGGAGCCAACCCTTTTGATTTTACTCGTATAATCTATGGTAAAGCGGGCCACAAGAGTATCCACATCCAGCAATAAGGCTTTAGCTTTATATTTATCAAAAAAATTCTTGTATTTCTCCAATTGTGTGGGAGATTTGATAGGCTCTAACTTGGATTTCAAATTAAATACTTCTACTTTATTGATGTAAGAATCAAGAACATTAATATAATCTGAGATCTTATCTTCTAAATACTCCTTGAATCCCATATCCTTGATAACTCCTTTTTGCTGGGCCTTAATTTTGGGATTTTCATTCCTTTTGCTTGTATTTTCGGATTTTAAAATCTTTTCTTGCCTGAATTTTTCCTTGTATGCAAGATAAATCTTTTTAAAAGAATTAAAATATAAATTTGTGATGTCATAATCAAATAAATCTTCCAGATGAAAATATTGGGTAATTTTCTTATACATACTCTCATTTACTGCCCAATTTTCGAAAAGTTTTTGTATTAAATACTTCCAATATCTTGCTTTTGAAATTTTCTGGATCCATTTGTTTTCAGAATCAATATTTTTACAGAGTTTCTCTCGATCTTTCAAATTGAATTCAAGTAATCCTTTCCTTAATTTATTTGAACTCTTTTTTAGCTTTTGTAAGCTATGTTTCAATACAATCTTCAATTCATTTGACAAAATTAATTTATTTGTTAATTTTGCATATTTCCAAGGATTTTTGTCATAATCCTCTAAAGTATTCCGAAAATTTTCTAACTGAAAAAATAGATCTTTAATACCGATGAACTTATCCTCCCCCACCTTTTCTGGGTTCTTAATCTCTGCCTCAATAAATGGAACATCTTCTAAATGTACTAGTTTTCCAATCATCTGATATAATGATAAATACATTTCCCCAAAGGGCTTATTTATCAAGTTTGTATACTCATTTAGCTTGTCACGAAGTAATTTAATCTCATGATAATCACTCATATCGATCTTAGGGAGATTCGAGGGATTGAAATTCATAGATTGTTCAATTTGTTTCAAAACGTCCTTTTTGTTTGCGTTTTGGGAATGTACTTGTAAACAAAAATCACCAATACCACTTTTATTCAACCTTTTTTTAACTACATTCAAGGCCGCTTGTTTTTGTGCCACAAAGAGAACTTTTTTTTCAACCGCCAGACACTCGGCAATTATATTGGCTATTGCTTGACTTTTCCCAGTACCAGGTGGACCTTGAATTACGAGAGAACAACCAGATTTGGCATATTCAACAGCCTCTTGTTGACTCGAATCACAATCTAAGATAGAATATGATTTCAACGGATCTTGATTATCCTTCAAATTAGATTCATCGGGTAAATTCTCTTCCTTTTCATAAAATCCCTCCTCTTGAGCTATGGCTCTTACAATAGGGTGTTGTAAAATTAGATCTAAATTTTGATCAAGATCCTTGTAGAGTGCCGCTTTTGTAAAAGCAAAAGGTCCAATAAAGGATTTTTCCTCAATATTCCAATCTCTATTAATTTCAATCTCTTTTTTTAGAAGCTCGAAATACTTTTTCACAGAATATGAATCAAATTCATCGGGAAAATGGGGCAGTTTTATCCGTTCTCCTAAGAGTTTTTCCCTTAACGCGGGATTTAAAGATACGGAATCATTTAACACTTTAATCCGGGGAGGTTGGAGTTTAAGTTTAACTGGGACAAATAAAATTGGACTTTTTTGGAATTCTGCACCTCTGCTATCTTCTTTCCATACCAATAATCCTAAAACCAAATATAAAATATTAATACCCCGCTCTTCCAATGCTGTCTTTTCTTTTCCAAGCATTTTTTTCAAACGGGAGTTAATTTGGCCATAGTTGAGAGAAGTAACAATCTCAGTCAACCTGGAGCTTTGAATGGCCTCTTTAACTATTTTATTTCTTTCATTTTTATCGTTTTTTTCTAATACTCGAATAAATTCCATCTCTTGACCGAGAACAACCAGAATTTTAAAAATGGTGATCATATCTGGGTGTTCAATCTCAATATAACGCTTCTTAGAGGGTTTAAAATTCAATTGGGAATTACGATTGGAAAGATCTAAGAATTTCTGTTTCCAAAATGTTAATTTTGTTTTTGCTTTTTGAATAGAATCGTTCATGTTGTCCTTTCCTTGATAAATTATTAATTAAATTAGGAACATAAAGAATTATCGATTCCATGTGAGAATTAGTAATTTATTCCAGCTTTTATATATTTGATATATAGAGTTGAAAAGTATTACTGTATTTCAAGATACCTTAAAAAAGAAGAATTAATATGACTACAGGTTTTTAAATGCATTTAAAGGGTTTTATAAACTCTTTTGAATGGATCTTTTTTCTTCTTGAATTTCTCTGTTCTCCATTTTAATTTATTTGTAATGCTATTTGAAACAATTCCACCGTAATCTCTGTTCAATTCCTCAATTAATTCACGAGACGCTCGGGTTATTTTGGCTTTCCTGGGGTTTTTAAAAATAAGTCGCAAAATATCTTTTTTGAATTTTTTCTTATATAATCCCAAATGTTTCAAATGAATTAAATATCCATGTAAATACCATTTTGGAAATCCTTTTGCATTTGTATGGACTCTTAATGCAACAATCCCCTTTTCAACCTGTTTCATTCGTAAATCCTCAATATCTTTAGCTGCTCTCACTTGGATAAAAACAGATTGCTTTTTTTTTCTCGTATGTTTTTTTATTAATTTTTTTAGCTCATCTTCTGCGCTCATAATAAATTAACCTCCGCCAACTCCTTTAAAGAATGTGATTCTGTCATCTCGATGAATTTCCGTATCAAGACCATTTCCTGAACGAATATCTTCCCCATTAATCACAATATTCACATTATTGTTTAGTTCTCCATTTATATAGAAAGAATCCTTCAGTTCATCATATTTTTCAATTATTTTTCCAATAAGATCTTTAATAGTAATTTTCTTTTTGTGATCTAACTTGAATTCTTCCATTTTTGTATTTGTGACGATACGGAATGGACCAAAAAACCGAGCCATGTATTTTTCTTTCGCTAAAACGGTCATAATTGAATAATTTCCTAAGAATTCTAATTGAGATTTAATGTCGATTTATATAAAAAAAGTTAAAGCTCGGTATTAAATCTTGCTTTGTTCTCCTTGAATTTTTTCGCTGGCGAGCCCAAATAGACCCAACCACTTTCAAGCCTTTGTCCAACCATAGTATGGGAGGCAGCCCCGATAATTGCATTTTCCTCAATTAAGGTACCAGGTGATACCACACTATATCCGCCTACCACGACATTATCCTTTAATACCGTTTTTTTAATAATCAGCCAATCCCGGGTGAGCATAGTGCCCATTACAATAGCCCCTTGTCCAATAGTTACATTTTTTCCAATCTCTAAGAATTCGGTATCGACCCATGCATCAAATAAGGCGGTTTTGCCATTAATTTTCATTCCAAATAATTTATATGCAAGCAAATCGAGCCAGGGAACCCAAAAATTATGACTGAGCCATATAGGAAACTTCTTTATTGTGGCCCGGAGAGACCAATACTTATAATCCTTATCTTTGGAATCTCTCCTAAAGTACCCCTCTTTTGGAGGATGAATCCATTTGATAATTTGCAAAAATATAGCAGCTATTCCGATTGCCATTAACACCCAACACCCATACCACAAAAAGAGATAAAAAGGAAGAGTAAGAAAGAAGGTTATTCGTCCCCACTCCTCATAAACTTCAAAATGGACAGTGATGAGATACATCGGTAATATTGATGATAAATAAATAATAAATAAGTGAATAAGTAAATATTTCTTCGAAGCTAATACATTTGTTGTTGCAGGTCCCATTCGGAACGACGCTGGTTGACTCATAATTTTCACATCTTTTTCTTTAGTTAATTATTTTTCTCTTTTTCTTTTTTTCTTTTAGCTCTTCTTTCCCTTCTCTTTTTTTTCATTTTTCTTCTTCTTTCCCTAAACAAATCTTTAGATTCTTTTTGAATATCTTCAGGCATATCTAAGACTGAGGTATATTTAGAATGAGAAATTCTGGAACTGGGAACTCCGAATTGATCTTTCCCTTTCCTCACTTTTTGTAATTTTGTTAAACCACCAAAATACAAAACTTGTGAATCATCTCCCATTTTTACACCTGGAGCAATGCAAACCCGTGGCCCTAAAGCTACATTATCCCCAAATTTTATTGTGTAAATAGACAATGCTTGATATGTGCCTTCCACAACATGGCTAGTGGTTGCCGCCATAGGTCCAATATACACATCATCACCTAATTCCATAAATTCCAGAGTAGGTAACCCCTCCTCAATGACAACATTTTCACCTACTTTATTTGAACCTACATAATCATACATCCATGGCAAAAACCATGGAAAGGGACTTTTCTGAAACTGCCATTTCAATAACCTGAGAAGGAAGTTCCTGGTATGATAAATATTGATATCATCGGCCTCTTCTCCATCAAATCTGGCCTTATTGAGCTCTTTCCGGGGCCTTATCCAATTAAAAAAACCATAGATTAATTTTCCACTTAAAGCACATAAATAAAGCCGCAATATGTAAATTGCAAGGAATATAGCTGGTGCAGTGAGAAAATTTACTAAATTTATGGGATTTTGCATAACTACTGAAAAATTTTGAAATATATCAGGTGCATGAACTAAATCCGAAAAAACATAACTGTTTGCTGAAACCACGGGATCAACAATGGATTGAAAAATTGGGTGAAGAACATGCCAATAATATAACCAAGCCAAAGCCATAGGAACAACATTTGCCAGAAAGATATAGAGAAAGAATACTAAGAGGTATAATTCGATTTCTAACCTAACTTTTCGAGTTTTGGACTTTTTCTTCCCAAAAATTCTTTCGCGCAAGGATTTTCCTTCCTTTTGTAAGGTTAAATCTCTTCGTTCTTTTTTCTTATCAGATTTATCATCATCTGAATTTTTTTTATTTTGATCTTTATGTGATTGATTAGATTGGAGATTTTCCTTGCTTTCACTTGACATTTATACTTAGAAACTTATGAAACAAAATTTAAAGATTTTGTTTTAAATTAAAAAGAAAGAAAATAAAAAATGAGTTAGCAACTCAATAATCTTTTTAAAACATTTATATTTCGATTTTTCCGAAATCTTTTTGATTTTGAAACTGGTACCGTTCTTTTTATCTTTTGTTTTTTCTTTTGTTTTTTCTTATCCATTCTAATCCTTATTCTTTTAATGCCATTCCATTATAATTTAATCTTTTAATTATTATTCTCTGGTTCCCATATATTCCCATATGTTTAAAAGAGTAATTTTTTAAAATTCTCGATAATTTAATATCACAGATAACAATGGCAGCAGAAAAAGATGAAAAAAGAAAATATCAATTTAAAGCCGAAATAAAGAAATTGTTGGATATTTTGAGTAAATCATTGTATCAACATAAAGAAATTTTTTTAAGGGAACTAATTAGCAATGCTGTTGATGCATTGAAAAAAATCCACTTTGTATCTTTAACCAATAATGATATTGAAGACTCTGGAATAGAAGAAAAAATAACAATAACGATAGACCCAGAAATAAACACCTTGACTATTAGCGATACTGGAGTCGGGATGACAAGAGATGAACTAGTCAATAATTTGGGAACAATTGCCGGCAGTGGAACTGAAAAATTTATTCGGAAATTACAAGAACAACAAGAAAAAGGCGATGAGGAACGTCTTGATATGGATATCATTGGTCAATTTGGTGTTGGATTTTACAGCGTTTTCATGGTGGCCGAGAAAGTTGATGTGATTACGAAATCATATTTAAAGGGAGAAATGCCATATAAATGGACTTCAGATGGTACTGGTAATTTCACCATAGAGAGCGTTGAAAAATCAACACGGGGAACCGACATAGTAGTTCATTTAGCGGAGGGAGAGGATGAATATTTATCATCCCATCGAATTGAAAGTATTATTAAAAAATACAGCAACTTTGTTCCCTTTCCAATTTATGTAAATGAAATACAGGAAGAGGAAGAAGAGGAAGAAGAGGAGGAAGATAAAAAAGTTGTAGATGTGGAGGAAACAGAAGAAGGGGAGGAAGTTGTCTCTGAAGAGGAAGAAGAAGAGGAAACCCAACCCGTAAATGAAACCACCCCCCTCTGGAAGAAAAATATTGATGATATTTCTGAGGAAGATTATAAAGATTTTTATCATTATATATCAAACCGGTATGATAATTATCTTAATGTAATCAATTATAGAATTGAAGGAAAAGTAAGATTTAATTCCATACTTTTCATACCTGAAAATGCAGGGAGAGAATTAATGGAACCCGATGTTGATTATGGTTTAGCATTGTATTCTAAAAATGTTATGATCATGGAAAATTGTAGGGATCTCATTCCGAAATGGCTAAGATTCGTGAAGGGAGTCTTAGAGTCTGAAGATATCCCGCTGAATATTTCAAGAGAAACAATACAATCTGACCGAAGAATAATGAAAATGAATAAATTGGTGACTAAAAAAATCATCAGAGAGCTCAAAAAGATGGCTAAAAAAGAGGAAGAGAAATATAACCAATTTTGGGAACAGTTTTCCAGTTTTATAAAAGAGGGAATTGTTACAGATCACCAGACTGGAGATAAACTGAAAGATCTACTTCGGTTTAAAACTTCAAAAACATCAGAAGGGGATATGATTGGTCTTAAAGAATATGTGAAAAACATGAAGGAAGATCAAGATGAGATTTATTATCTAGTTGGTGAGAGTTTGGATACTCTTAAATTATCCCCCCATCTTGGTTATTATAATAAAGAGGATCTGGAAGTTATTCTCTTCGATAATCCTATCGACAATTTCCTCATGATGAACCTCCACGAGTATAAAACACGGGTAAAGGTAGAGGAGGAGTATCAAGACAAAGCTTTTAAATTCACCCCAATAGATGTAACTGAGGAAGAAGAGGTAAAGGATGAGGAAGCGGAAGAAGAGGAAGAAAAAGAGGAGGACAAAGTACCAGGTAAAACTCGAGACTTTTTACAGAAGGTTAAAGAGATTCTAGGATCAAAAATAATTGATGCAAAAATCACGGACAAGTTATACGGTAATGCTTGTAGATTAGCAAATCCTGCAGGGGGAATGAGCTCAAGCCAACAAAGAGCAATGCGGTTTTGGACACAACAACAAATGGGACAGGAATTCCAGATTCCAAAAAAAATAATTGAATTTAATCCAAATCATCCTTTAGTCAAGGATCTTATTCAAATAACCCAAAAAGATCCAGATAATGGAAAAATTCGTCCCACAATAATCCAGATGTTTGAAAATTGTCTACTTGCTGAAGGAGATTTACCTGATCCCACTAAGATGGTTCCCAGAATCAATCAGATCTTGGAGATGTTGATAACAGGAAAAGAAGATGTTAAGAATATCTTAGAAGAGCAACAAAAAAAGTTAGATGAGGAAAACAAACAAGAAGGGCAAGAGGAAGAGAAAAAAAAATCTAATAAGCAAGATGAGGAAGAAAATTCAGAAGAAGATTAGTTAGATAAGTAGGGCATATTTTTATTGCTCTAGGTAAAATCCTCTTTGTTTATTTTTTTATTTGTTCCATTTAAAATCTACTTTTTTCCTAGTTTTAGAAATATTGTGATTCCTTAACAAATTTAAAAATGAATATAATAAGCAATAAGGAAATTATGTTTCGGAAGATCTAATGTAGAAAGGGTTATTTATATTAAGAAAAAATTATAAGGGGTTTTTTGAAATATATTTAATTTTAGAACATTTTGAAAGGACTTTAGTTATTTTCAAAAAAAGGAGCTTATCTACCTATGTGCAATAAATTTTTTAGTTATGAATTATTATTCATAACTAGGTTAATTTACTTTTTTTAAAAAATTTGGTTGATGAAGGAGAAATGGAGAAAAATCAGTATCAAGGGCTTATTCACAGAAATAAGAACCATAGAGAGAGTTTTGACGAGTATATTAAGGTTATTTACCTAATCTCAGAAAAAAACCCCGAGAGATGGATTAGAAATAAAGAGATAGCAAATCGCCTGGATGTAAAACCCTCCTCCGTAACCAATATGATAAATAAGTTAAAAAAAAATGATCTAATACGTTGGAAACCCCGAGTGGGGATTAAACTAACGGAAAAAGGAAAAAAGAGGGCAGAAGAGATAATAATTAATAAAAATATACTAATTCTTTTTTTAGAAAAAGTGCTAAATCTCAATAATGAAGAGGAAATAGAGCAAATCTCTTGCAATATGGAACATTATTTCACTAAAACTTTAAAAGAAAAAATGTTGCATCTTTTAGGGGTAAAATCAAAAACGATTAAAAAGCGGATAAAAGAGGAAGGAATAATAGAGATTGATGATTTTCATATTAATAAAATCTATACACAGAAGGAGTTATCCGATTTAATCCTTAACATCAATATGATGTTAAAGAAGGAAACTACGGGTGATGTAATGGAATATTTGGACTCAATGATTAAAAAATTAAATTGAAAACTTCCTTTTTATCAAGCTTTGCACTTCTTCAATAGAGAATTAATTTCCTTGCTTATAGTTTTTTTCAAAAGTTCCGGATTAGACTTTAAAACACTATCCATTATATTTTCTTTCCCAATTTCATTTATTAGCGACCTAAAATCAATTTTTTTCAAGATTGATTTAGTAATGGGTCTTTTTGTGTTCCAAAAGATGAAAGATTGATAAAATTCCTTGCAAATTGGGTGATTTAGAAGGTTATGATACACGACGGCTCTTTCAAAGCAATTAAATGCTAAAAAATAGCAAGTATCATCCAAAATTACTGGTTTTTCGCCAATTGATCCAACCAAACGAAAATCCAGAGAATGATAAAAACCTGAGATGGCAATTTTCCAAGGTTTAAAAGAATATGGACCCACTCCAAAGATTGAAAATCTGGGATTGTTTTGATAGATTTTACTTCCCCTAGAAGCCAATTCATCAGAGTAGAAATTTAGGTATCCCCATGTTAATGGAGCATCTTGTTTAATATGGAATGTTTCCTCACCTATTCTCCGTTGGGGGACAAGCATTACCTTTCGGTTTTTTTTGATTTTATTATTAGAGAGGTCGGAGCTTTTCAATAAAGGATAACAAAAATCATCCTCAATCTTGAATTCTCTACCATAACCGTTTTTATAATGATTTCCTTCTCTTATAAGCTCAAAAACCTTACTGCAATCATGCTTTATCCCCGACCTCCATATAGGATCCATTTTTTGATCTCTTATTAAATGATGCCATTTCCTAAATAAACATACATTAGAAATTAGTTTCCCCTTATATAATCCAATTTCGTCAACTTTCTGATTATGTTCCTCAAGTTCAAAGATAGGGCAATAAAAGTAATTACTTTCTGATCCTTTATTTAATTTTGGTATAAAACAAATAATTCCAGCGTTCACAGAAACATTGAAATACTTTTTTGCATCAATTCGATAAAAACGGCACAAAAATGGAAGATTTTCCTTAAATCTTTTCTTTCCCAAGAATTTTAATATTCTCCTAGCTACGCTTTCTTTACAGAGAAAAATTAATTGATCCCCAAAATAGGATATAGAATTGATGTTTTTTTCTGAATTATGATTCTCTCTCATTTTATTTTTTTCTTGAGATTTTAAAAACTCAAAGATTCTTTCAAATATTATTCTAATTAGAGAAGTAATTATATTTTCTGAAATATCAAAATCGCCTTTACCTGTAATAGCATCGATTCCCTTGGCCTTTTTATAGTTTTCTCTCTTTGGAAGATTAAACCCATTGATTTTTCTCATTTCTGAGATGGTAATCCAAGGAGGGTTCCCTATGAATAAAATTGGTTTTGGATATTTAGAAAGAAACTTTTCCCAATTTATCGAAAAAAAATCCTTATGAAAGATTTCAATAGAGTTATTGTTTTCTGAGACTAATTTCCCTTTTTTTCTAAAACGGGTTTTTGCTATTTCACAGTATTTTTTTCTAATCTCGACGCCAATAATTTTTTTATCATGAAAATGAGCATTTGAGCTTAAAAGGAAGTTACCAATGCCACAAGTCGGATCTATTATAGTTTTAAATCCCGAAACATCACAATAAAACGACTCTTCTAATAGAGAAAAAACCTTCTCGGTTAAGACCAAAGGCGTTTGAAAATCACCATATTCTTTTTGTAAGGAATTATTATCGCCATCTTTCGAATCCAAATTGGGCATCTTAATATTTTCCTTTAAGTTTAATCATAATAACCTTTTCTTAGTTTCAAAAACATCCTTTTGAGCCAACTGGGAGAGTAAGTCTCTTTTTTAGCATGATTGATACCTAAATTTTTCAAAACATTCAAAAATTTCTTCACACTTTTCTTGAAAAGGGCATAATTTTTATTCTTTTGGTGAGTCCATGCACTTTCTGCAATGGCCAACAACCGAGGAAATATATTCCATTCCAGCTTATTCAAAGAAGTTATTACTTCTCCCCACATTTCCCCTTCAAGTCCCAAAATATTCTTTTCTAAGTCTTGTTCCCATTTATTTGGAACGGGTTTATACTTATAGGTTTGTTTTAGAGGTGTATAATGGTACGAAATATCCAAATAATAACGATTACTGGGGGAAATTATTAATTTGCCCCCTTTTTCAATAAAAGAATGGACATGTTTAATATTCCCTCTCCAAAATTGACACACCGCATTTTTATCTAAACCTTGAACCACTTCGTCGTTCCATACAATCGATCTTTTGCCCTTTTGATGCAAATAATCAATAAAATAATTAGTATAATATAATTGCAGCTCTTGTTCATCTTTTAGGCCGAGATTTTTTATTTCTTGTTGACATTTTGGACAATTTTTCCATCTCTTTTTGGGTACTTCATCGCCCCCTATATGGACAAAATCGCTGGGAAAGAGTTCTACCACTTCATCCAAGACTTCTTTCAGAAAATTAATGGTTTTTGGATTCCCAAGGCAATAGACATCCTTATGTACTCCCCAGCGAGTAGACACGTCATATTGTTTTTCTTTACACCCAAGATAGGGATATGCGGCCAAAGCTGCTTGAGAATGACCAGGAAGCTCAATTTCGGGAATAATCTCGATATATCTTTCTTTTGCATAAGATATTATTTCTTTCACATCTTCTTGGGAATAATAACCTTGATGAGGAATATCATTGGAAATCTTATACATATGCCTACTTTTAGGCGAACCTGATCTTTTAGATCCGATCTCCGTAAGTTTGGGGAATTCTTCTATTTCCAGTCGCCATCCTTGGTCTTCCGTTAAATGCCAGTGAAATTTATTTAATTTCAAAAGAGCCATGTAATCAAGAACCTTTTTAATTGCCTCCTTCCCCAAAAACCACCTTCCTTCATCAACCATTAATCCCCTCCATGAGAACCGGGGAGCATCAGTTATTTTAAGACAAGGAAAGTTTATCATATCTTTTTTATTTTCTTTAGGGATTTCTTTTTTATTAATAATATTAATTTTCGCCAGAGAGGGAGGAAACAATTGCCTGAGGGATTGAATCGCATAAAATACCCCCTTTTCATACCTAGATAGTATTAGAATCCTTTCTTTTTCAATCTGTAAAACATAATTTCCCTCGATATGGCTTTTATTCTCTGAAGATGAAAAAGTTGCTTGGGATCCATCAATTTTTTCAATATTAATACATAGCACATCAGCTTTTTGTGTTTCCTTTTGTGTATCCTTTTGTGTTTCTATGACAATATCACAATTCAAAACAGAATTTAGAAAATTTTTCAGAATCTCGGCTTGAGAATGAAAATTAACATGAGTGATGATCTTAATATTCTTAGGTACTTTACATGAACCATCTAAAAGATTTAGATGATTGGGTTTGGGAATGATTGAAACTGAATTCATAACGAAGCAAGAAACTCAATTGATTTAAATTTTTGGCTTGTAATCAACAAAAAGGAAAAATCCATTAAAGCTTATTTAGAAAAAGGGATTATATCATTATAATGCCCAACTTAGCATTCTATTTCGATTACAATGCCACCACCCCGGTGCATCCAGATGTAATAAAAGAAGTGAACAAATACATGTCAAAAAGATTTGGAAATCCCGGGTCTGTTCATTCTTTTGGTTTGGAAGCTTATGAGGGTGTGGATAAGGCAAGAAAAATGTGTGCAAAACTTATTAATGCCTCAAAAGAGGAAATAATTTTTACAAGTGGTGGGACTGAATCGGATAATTTAGCTATTCAAGGGATACTCGAGAATAAAAAGTGTGAAAAGCCCGATATAACACCTCATTTAATTACTAGTAATATCGAACACCCAGCAGTGTATAATACAGCACTTCAAATGCAAAAAAGAGGATTTGAAGTCACATTCTTACCTGTGAATAAGATTGGAAGAATAGATCTGCAAGAACTTCAAAATAACATAAAAAAATCCACCGCATTAATATCAATCATGTACGCAAATAATGAGATTGGAATTATCCAAGAGATAAAAGAAATTGGAAAAATTGCAAAAGAAAAAGGAGTGCTTTTCCACACAGATGCGGTTCAAGCAATTACAAAAGTTCCTATTGATGTAAAAAGAGATAATATTGATTTTTTAAGTGCAAGCGGCCATAAATTTTACGGACCCAAAGGGATTGGATTTCTTTTCGTAAAAAATGATGAGAAAGTTGAAAAAAATCAGAGTTCGGCTAATAAATATATGTATCCATTGATATTTGGGGGATCACAAGAGTTTGATATGCGGCCAGCCACTGAAAACGTACCTGGAATTGTGGGTATGGGAAAAGCAGCAGAAATTGCCATGAAAGATTTTAAAACTGAAAATAAAAGATTAAAAAATCTCCAAACCACTCTTATTGATACTTTATTTGAAAAAATACCCAAGACCCATCTAAATGGCCCAATAAAACACAGAATTCCCAATAATATAAATATCCGTTTCGAGGGAATTAATGCCTATGATCTCATGATAAAGATGGACAATGAGGGATTTGCACTTTCTGTGGGTGCCGCTTGCCATGCCCAATCAATTGAACCATCCCGAGTATTAAAGAATATCGGATTGAGTGATGAGCAAGCCAGTAGTTCATTACGTATAAGCTTGGGCAGATGGACAAAAGAGAAAGCGCTTAAACATTTAATCGAAAAATTAGCTGCAAGTATTATAAATATGAGAGGAAAAACTCATGAAAAGAAGAATTTTTAATGATTTCCCTTTTTTTTACTAATTAAGAACATGTCAAAAATTGGAGAGTTTCTTAAGTCTATTAAGCAAAAAAGAACTAAAAAGGGACTCTCTCTGGAGGAAAAGAAGGATAGAGCGAGGTTTCGACTTATTAAAACTATTCCTTTTATTATTCTTATTCTCTCAGTTTTTATATATCAAATGCAATGGATTTCTGCTTTAGATAACATCCAGCTTACATATGATTTTTCGCAAATGGAGAAGGCATTCGATGAAATAGATACTCCAGAACACTCGCAATTTTTTACCCCCGATTTTCAAAAAGATCTAAATGAAATAGAAGCAACAAAAAATCCAATTGAATTACTTTTGAACTCTTTTATAGGAAATATATCCAGCCAAAATATTAGCATGAATATAAATCTCACGGAATCCGCCCAAATATTAATAAAAAATAGAGGGCAGACAATTCAAAATATAGAAAATGAAAGTGGGCAATCCATAGAAAATCTAGATGATCTCTTTAATCTCGTAGGAGAATTAGATTCAAGTTATTTTCTGAATTTCTTTCAGGAAGTTTGGCAAAATTTAGTACAGAATCTAATTCCAGAATCTTGGTTCAAACTAGGAAATATCACGATAACCAATAATGCTTGGATATCATTGAAAAATATTTCATTTGTGGCAAGATTTGAGTTGAATAACAATTCAATCCCCTTTTTAAATTATAGTCACATTCAAATATCAAAATATTCTTCATTCTTGATCAAGCTGAGCCTTGCCAATCTATTTCAATCGCTTATAAGCACCATGTTAGAATGGATAACCGGCATTACATACCAATATTTTAGCAATTTTTTCAATACATCCAATGATATGAATAGTTTAAGATCTGTTTCATTTTATATCCAAGAAGTATTAAAGGATTTCCATCTTTTAGGGATTGTTGAATTTAACGCAAATTTTGGATTACTTCCCATCGATTTTGATTTTTCAATTGATTTAAGTAGCAATTCCACATCAGCTTAATTTTTTTAAAAAAACATAACATGGAGATTAAAGAAATATGAAGAAATGGTTCGATCTAAGAAAAGACAAGGGTAAATTTATATTCAAGGTATGGGTTATTTTATTTCTGTTAATATTGTTAACAAGATTAATTTTATTTATTATTTCTTTACGAGTTCCAATCATATCCTTGTTTATCCAAAACCTTAGGATAGAATTTTTTGATCAAACTTATTCCCCGAGGGAAATTATTTCATTAGTTCTGGTAATTGCCGCATTTAAAGTAATCGATGGGTTCATTGATGGAATTTTCATGACTTCTATTAATATTCTAATTGTTTCCCTTTTATTAAAAATCTCCGAAACAGCCACTCAAGCGGGGATTTGGTTTAGTTATAATACAATCTCCTTAAAATTAAATATTGATATCTCAATTCTTCTCTATATATTCTTGGCGGGATATCTTTGGATATTTCTATGGGATATTTTTCAGATTGAAAGGAAAACTAATTTTCTCCAAAACAATTTTCAAAAATTCACAAGATTTTTGGGTTTAAAGAGGGAAACAAACCAAAAAGTTGAAACTTATCAAAATCAATTCAAAAAAAATAAGAATAAAACTGAGAAAACTAAATTAAAAAATGAGGATATCTCAAATAGAAAAATGTGGATTGATAAAAAAAATGATGAAATAATTTTTCAAGAGGGAGAGAAACCCAAAATAAAATCATGGAAACGGGTCAAATACCAATTCAAGGATACATTAAAGAAATTTTATGGAATAGACTCGATTGGCCTTATATTATTTGGAGTAGGATATGCTCTCTTTACCTTCTATTTCGAAGAAAGGGGAGCCACCTACTATAATGAAACCGCAAGAGCACTTTTCTTTCCTCTTTGGTATATCTTAGCCGTAGCTTATCGTTCATTCGCCCATTATGTAAGGGCATGGATTTTCTTATTTTTTACAATCCTCATTCAAATTATACTTTATGAAGAATCCTTCATTAGAGCGGAGGGTTTCTTTTTGATTGGATATATTATTCTTATACCAAAACTTTTTTTACTGAATCTTTCACCCTACTTTAACTCGTTAACTGGTCCAGAGCTCATTAATTTCTCCTTCACAATCCTGTCCGCCTTGCTTACATTCCAATTCTTCTTTTTAGTTGGTTTTAAAATTTATCGTAATTTAGGAGGATATTCCAAGCTTGAGATGAAATTATCAAATAGATATATCTATTTTCGCCGGAAAAATAGTTTTAACACATGGGATATATTGGGAAATATAATTACGGCAATAATATGGCCTTATAACTTATCAAAATATTATACAATCACTTCTGAAATCAAATATAGCAGAGAAACAGCCAAAGAATCTTGGAAATTTGATTATGGAAGGCTTTCTTTAAATAAGGCAATAAAGAAAACAAAGAAAAGAAAAAGGAAAAAAACTAGGTTTATTATGAGCGTTATAGTTTTTCTAATTCTGACAATAATCCTTTGGGGAGAGCCACTTTCATTTATTTTCCTTTTTTTAGCACTAAGACAAATTTATATAATTAAAAATAAAATCAATATATCTAAAATTAAGATTCGATTCTCATCCCGAAAAACAGAGGGGTCTCTTTTCATTATTGAACCCCATAATATAATCTGGCTCCATGAGATTTCACCAGAAATCTCGAATAAAATACCCCTAATCCATAATTAAAATATTTTTACCCGATATCATGAATAACTAAAGGATAGGGGTAACATTTTTTAACTCATTTTCTATAATCCAAATATGGCAAAGAAGATTGCAATTTTGTGTACTAATGGATATGAAGATTTAGAAATGCATTACCCAAGGATTAGATTGATTGAAGCGGGATATGATGTAGAGGTTGTTGCCTTAGATTCTAAAATAATAAGAGGAAAAAACGGATATCCCTACAAACCAGATTCGGCAATCCAAGAAGTAAAAGCGGATGATTTTGACGGATTGATACTTCCAGGTGGTGCCAAAAATCCCGATTATTTACGCAGATCGGAGGAAGTTCTTAATTTTGTGTCAAATTTTGACAAACAAAAAAAGCTAATCGCCGCGATATGTCATGCTGGATGGGTGTTAATTTCTTCAAAAATCATAAAAGGAAGGAACGCTACCTCATATTTTTCCATTAAAGATGATATGATAAACGCAGGAGTTAATTTCAAGGATCAAAAAGTCGTAATTGATAACAATCTCATCACTTCCCGAAAACCAAGTGATTTACCCGCCTTTATGAAAGCAATACTCAATTATCTTGATGAGCAATAAAGAAATGATTACGAAAAAAAAATTCATTAAAGCGAACTATTACTTTACCCAATCCTATCAATTTTTTTATAGATTTTATCTATTTTTGGTTGTATTTCAAGAGTTATTTCAATTGCTGAACATAATTTCAAAAGATGTTTCAATTCCCGATGAGTTAATGACCTTTGTAAACTATCCCATTTTCGATTACTTGAATAGGCTCTGGAGGACATGAACTGCTCAATTTGTGGATTTCCCCCCAATTCATAATTCCATATCGAGGGTGAGACATTCCCAATCCAAGGAGTATTTTCATTATTTTGTTTTTTTTCCTCATTTTTATCATCTTTTTGGGCAAAGTAAATTTTTTTATCTTCCTTTGAATAAAAGAAATCACGGATAATCCACTGATCTGGCTTAGTATCAGAAAGGGTAAATGTGGGGGAAATCTCAAGATGTAATAGATGGGCATTAGCCAGTTCTTCCCCAAACCCACTCATTTTCTTAAATAAAGTACCATTTTCTGTGAGAGGAATGCGAGGATATTGTTTTCTCAAAAATTCATCATATCTTTTTCGATATGTGGTGGAATAGAGCACCCCATAAATATAATAAAATAAACTTTCGGGAGTAATTTGATAATCCACTGCAGGTATAATTACATTAGGTTTCCCCTTATATTTCAGAAGAAAGGCATATGCTGTGTCTGTAACAGACATAAAACATTTCTCTATAGGATGTTCTGAGATAAAGGCAGTACAAAATTTCTTTTTACGTGAAGATTTGGTTACTGTAATAGCAGGGTTTCCCGGCCGGATAAAGTCAATATATCCCATCCTGTGCCCCTCCACAATTCCTCTTTCATATGCAAAATGTCGATAATCAAAACCTCGGTATTGTAAGGTAGTAATTGAATTTATTACATTCTTTAAATTTGTTTTCGAGAAGACTTTTTTTTTATTCCAAGATTTTGTATCATGAACTTTGATCTTGAGGTTTTCTAATTCTTCAAATTCCCTTTTGAAAAAGGTTTCCACATTCCATATAAGATTCTCTTTATCAACATCTGCAAGAAGATGATCTCTCCCAATCATGATTCCACTTTTAGGTTTTCTTTTAAAGAATTCATTTATGGGAATGAAACTCTGATATCTATCTAAATATGTAGTATTCATATCAACAAAATAATTATGGGGGGTTTCGTCTAATAGTTTAAACCCCCCCTCCGAAAACCCAGCCCGTAAAACCTTAAATTTATCTTCTTTAGTATCTTGAGGGACGTCCATATAATGAATCGCGGCTTTTTTATTAGGAGAATTGTCAACTCTTACCATAAAGGATATACATACACCTACTTTTATTCCAAACACGTTTCCCTTTTCTTTCTTTCTCATGTCTCCTCTTAAATTAACAATATATATGTGGTCGAATGTTTCCCTTAAGGATTTCCTCATTATATTATAAATTTGGCCATCGATAAATTTTGAATTGGTAATGAAAGCCAGAATCCCTCTCCCCACTTTTTTAATTTTCCACTGGGCAAATCGAATAAATTTAACATAATCATCATTTAATATTTTGGTGTTGCGAGCTTTCAAACCCTTTTTATAATCATCTATTTTTCGGTTAATCCATTCACAATCATTTTGAGAGCTTAAATTATAAGGCGGATTTCCCATGATTACGAATATATCTTTTTTATCTCTGATATTAAGTGCTTCTTTGATTTCATTACCAATATTTTGGTTAAGAAACATCCAGTCATCTAAATTTTTTTGTTCGGGAGGTGTCATTAGAGTATTCATAAGAAAGGAATTGAGCTTATATTCTGAGGGATTTAACTGAATTCCTAATGATTCCAATGTTAAGAATGTTCTAATCTGACCCAAAACATAAGGGGCCATAAGGATTTCAAAAGCATACATATTAGGAAAAAATTCTTCCTTTACCCAACTTTGAAAATTACTGATCCCAAGAGAAGATCGGCTTGGATATTTTTCTATAAATTTTCTCTTTGCCATATGTAAAAATCCCGCAGCAAAGGCCATAGTTCCTGCAGCTGGATCTAAAATTCTCAATCTATCAATTGTTTTTACATCTTTAATCTCATCCAAGGAGATTTGCTTAAGTGATTTTTGCTTTTCTTTTCCGCTTTCTTTTTCTTTGTTAATTTCCTTGGTCTTTTTGAGCGAAAAATAATCCGAAATAATCCCATTGGGCTTTTTCAACCACCTTTTTAACATGAAATCTATCCCATCAATGATAAATTTGACAATAACATCGGGCGTGTAGACAACCCCCCGATTTTTAGCGGTTTTGGGGTCATATTCTTGGAGGAAATCACTATAAAATGTGGTAATTAATGATTCGGTGTTATTGAGAATACGATAATCTACTTTTTGGAATCTCTTCTCCATATTTCGCAAAATTGGCTTAAACTCAACGGGAACAGTATTTTTGAGATTTAAGAAAAGATCTCTTAAGAAGCTGCCATAGGGTAGAAAATCCCCAACCTTATCCAAATTAAATTCTTTAGGGTCATTTTTTTTCTGGCAATAATTGATCCAGGCTGAAAAGGCACCATAAACTAGTGTCTGAGCGAAAAGATCTGAAAATAATTTAATTTCGTCCTCCTTTTCCTCCTTAAATATTGATCTCCGAAAATCTTTTAAAATATCATATAAATACTGAGAAGCCATTTTCTCGGTGTTATTAAGACTTTCGGAATCTTTATGTCTTAACAAATATGATGTCTTCTTTTTGATTGCCTTAGCGCTAACAGATAAGGGAGAAATTAGTTTTTTTACATCATTAATAGTCTGGATATAATTTTCACATGTTTGAGTGAGGAGATCTTTGAAATTATCTTCCGCATTTTTGGCTGGTATTAAATGAGAATGGGAAGGTTTAATAAGCTTGCATTTGAATCTATATTTCTGCTTAGATTGGGGAGAATTTTCAATCTTATCATCAACCAAATATACATTGTAAAAATCAGTAATTAATAATTGACTTCCCTCCTGTCTGTACCGGTATATTTGGTCATTCAATCTACTTTCCTTCACATTAAGAAGATCAACCACGTTTTCTTCAGGAGCTTTGGCTTCCACATGGAAAAGAATGATCCCATTATGACTTACAGTAATATCAGGGCGAGCTTTGCTATGATCAAGTTTTCTTTCTGATTGAACCAAATATCCCTTTTTAGGGGGGAATATATTCTCCAAAAAGGAGATAAAATCCGAATAATATGTGGTTTCTCGGGCTTTTTTGCTTTTTTTATTCCGCTCTATTTTCTTAATGTACTTCGTAAGTGCCGTTGAAATTGGGGTTTTTAATAAATCGATACTTTCCATTTTTTGTCTGAACCCTCCGTTCGATAGCCGCAAGTATTAACCA
>CAZEPC010000023.1:0-23481 GCA_964513765.1 uncultured archaeon | reverse complement strand
TGTGTCCCTATGCGAAAACAAACGACCAAACATTTCACATTAGCATTATCCAAATGGGAACATTTCAGCTTCTCTATAATTTCAATAAAATGTACTCCAGAACCCTTCAACCTCATCCCGGTGCCTTGGAGTTTACCAGTAAAAATGTATCGATCGGAATGATAAATCCCGATGATACTCCCTATCTTGCACAAGTTGACGGGGAGATTATTGGGGACATTCCAGTAGAATATGAGTTTCTTCCGGGCGGGTATGAGTTTATTTGTCCCGAAGAGAATGAAATGGAGAAATATTTTGATAAAAATTATGGAAAAAAATTTCAAAAACATTGCCAAAAATACAATTTGTCAAAAGATACGATCATTACAGAAAAGTCATAGGCATTACAAACAAATAACCTATAATTTATAATTTATAAATTGGAAGGACAACGCGAGTTATCCATGCAGAGAGCTATATTCAAGAAGGTATTATTATATGGGAAAGCCAACCACGAAAATAACCGGAAAGGCCACCAAGATATGCATTTGGGAGCAAGGAGATAAATGTGATGATTGTAATCTTGATCAAGAATTATTTTGTCGAATCCGGCACTTACGCTTAAAATATAGAACAATATTCGGCGGAACATTCATTTTGGGTCCACTTCCTGCGATAATCGGTATAATAATATCCTCATTTTCACCCCTCAGTAAATTTTTCATTATTTTCGGATGGGGCATATATGCGTTTTTCTTTTTAAATATATGGGAAAGCCATATGCTTTGTAATCATTGCCCGTATTATGCAAATAATTCCGAATCAAAATTAAACTGCCCTATAGATAAAGGAAAATTGAAAACAGGTACATATGATCCCGGGCCTCTTTCTCGTTCCGAAAAAATCCAATTTATCATAGGAGTCATGATTTTAGGCCTCTATTGGATTCCATTTCTCTTCATGAAAGATCAGTGGATCCTCGCTGGTTTATCTATTCTCGGCACCATTATTTGGGTATTTGCCACCCAAAAGCTCATTTGTGTTGATTGTGTGAATTTTAGCTGTCCCTTGAATAAAGTGCCAAAGGAAATTCGGGATGAATTTATTCGAAAAAATCCCATCATTCGGAAAGCCTGGGAGCAAAAGGGATATGAGTTCTCTGAAAAAAACACCTTGAAAGACCAAAACCCGTCAAAGGAAAAAATCCATAAAAGACAAAGCCTAAATATGTAGTTCATCTTCTTTTTAGAAGAAGATCTTCTTTTTAGAAGATAATTATTTAATCGTAGGGCAACAAAGTATTTATTAAAAATGAAGAAAATTATACTTATTGCGGGTAGTATTATTTCATTTTTGGGCATTTTACTGAGTTTTTATCTTCCCGAAATGGCTTGGTACAATATTGCATGGAATACGGAAACTCAATGGTTTAACGCCATGGGCGGGGTTAACGAACAGCAAATACCCGACCCGATCGTGATCCTTACGTTTCTTCCTGGGATAATATCTCTCACGGGAGCCATCTTAGCTCTAATTGCAGGTAAAAATAAGAATATGGCATATGCTGGTGCGTTTTTAATATTTGTAGGTATTTCGCTTTTCATTTTTAATTTGATGGGGCACACGGGCGTTTCCGGTGATCCATTTAGCTGGTCTGTTTGGGCAGAGACCTTAACTGGACAAGGACAAAATCCCCTTTGGGGAAGCTTTGAAGATGGGAGCACCGTCTTAAAATATCAATTGGGATACGGGCTAATCCTCACAGGTGTAGGCGGCATCGTGGTCATTGTAGGAATTATCATAGGAGATAAATAATCGGATTTTTTATTATTTTAATTATTTTAATTAACATTTAAAGAGGAGAGAAAAAAAATTCAAAAAGGGTTCAGATGACGGGCTGGTTATTCCGACCAAATAAAGTTTCTAAGACAAAAATATAAAGATCTGTGGAAAATTTTCCATATATTTTGTATTTGTAAAATTTACAATAACTAACTCTTATAATTCCTAAGTTTCTAAATCTAGTTAGAACAAAACATATTTAATACAAGAGACTTAATCTATAATTAGAAATCATATCTAACCATAGATATTAAATATGTATTCGCATTATAGCTATTTGAATGCGATTGAGACTTAATTAGATAGAAGGTCATATCAATGCAAGAAGATATCGTAGAAAAGTTTTATAAAAACTACAAAAAAGAAATTGAGCAAGGACTACGAAGAAGAGTTCCTGGTTCATTTGTGAATCAATTTGAAGAATGGGGACTAAAAAATAAACTCAATGATTCTGAAAATTAAAAATTTCAGAGATTGCGATAAAAAATCCCCAAAGAAGAGTTCATACGAGGAGGATTATTTTTTCATAAGCGTAATAAAAAATAATTGAACTAACGGCCTCCTTCCTTCTTATTATTTATTTAGACATTTCCAGCCCGCGATCTTTTTGTCGGACATGTCAGAACATTATATCATTAAATTAAAAAGAGATTGAACTGTTTTCCCTCTTTTTAATTTTTCCCACTTTTTTCTTAAGGATCCAGAAGAAATAAAGAGATATTAGTAGGGGTATCAATAGATTAAAGGGACTAAAAAACCCCAGACCAAGATTGTAAATAAACCAAACCATTGTTGAACGGTTCCGGTAAATAGTACCAATCCAAGTCCAACTCCGATTATTAAAGAATAAGCACCAATGAAATGCAGAATTTTTGGATATTCCTCCTTAAGAAAAACACGAAAAACTCCGATCAGAAATGAGAAGAAAGCCGCCAACCCAAGCCCTCCGAATGCAAAGTTTGCACCCCAATCATGAATATGTTCCAAATCGGGCAAGCTATTCGGAACAACGGCAACTACAAAAAGCCCCCCACATCCGATAATCCCGGATAAGGTCATCAAAAAATTGAGTGGAGCTAATCGGGGCATTAACTTGTGATGGATGTAAAGAAGATGGGGGATAAGAGAAATGCTGGTGATAGCAGTTCCAATTATAAAAAACCAGCAGCCCGCAGGATTTTGGGTGGTACTTCCTTGATCACTAATATAATATTCTTTGATCGAATATCCCCCAGGAAATAAGATCTGAGCCATAATTAGGCATGAAATGAAAAAACCGTAAAGAGTATATAGATATTTCATACGAAAGGATTTATCCTCATATTCCTTTAAAATTCGCCAAAATAGGGTCCCTTTTTCCATTAGATTTCAAGAAACAAAAACCTCCTTTTTACTTAAAGTTAATTTTGATTTTCTTTGTTTACCAGATAAAAAATTTTTGGCATTTTCAAGAATTCCCAAAAGTTAATATATAAAAAAGTTCAATCTTGAATTAACTTATCATGTGAATTTTTTTATGAAAAAGATATCTTACTCAATTTTTTGTCCTTTAAAAAAAAAGAAAATTGGATAGTGATTAAGACTAAAACACAGGTTTTAGGAACGCAATACATATGATATGCAGAAAATAAAGACAAGTAGGAGTTTATAATTATGGGTTTTCTTAAAAAGATGAAAAACAAAGTGAAGGGCTTTGCCAATAGATTTCAGCTCGATGACAAATTAGCCGAAGAAATTTACAACATAATGAGAAAATGGGATGGAAATACCGGTTTGAAATTCTATGAACGGGAGAGAATAGATACCGATGATACTACCTATACAAATGCGCAAGGCGAGGAAGTAGAAGGAACTGAGGTAGAAGTTAAAAATGAAAAATGGAAAGCAAAGATCAAAGTCCCAAATGGCAAATTAAAACTTGAAATTGAAGATGAAGGCAAGGGCAGACTTGAAGTTGAAGGAAAAGTCAAGAAAGACGGGAAAAAGAAAGAGCTCGAAATGGATGTCATGGTTAATGATTTTGCATTTATAAACGATGATGGAGAGGTCGAGTTTAAGGATCTTGACAAGCTGGAGAAAAAACTAAAAAAGGTCTTTGGTCCCTTAACCGGGAATGCCTAAAAAAATCAATTAGATTGAATTAAAACTTTTTTTCTTAGCTTTTTATTTTCGTTTCAAAAAAAACCAAATTATTTTGAAGATGACCCTTTTTTTTATACATAGGATACGCGATCAAATGCAGCGCTTAAATTATATTAATCGTATGGAAAGGAAATCTCAAAATCAAAGCGATTCAGCTCAAGAAAAAAAGAGGTTTATTGACCTAGAAAATCTTAGAGAAAGTTTTGAAGCACTCACAAAATCTTGGGAAGAAGTCTATTTTAAACTGGACAGAATCGTGTTCTCAAACCTGAGTATCTGCCGTCAGTTTTTAGAGATGCTGGCAGGAACTTCGTGGCAATACTGGGAGAGAGAAGAGGAAAAAGAATTAGAACAAAAAAATGAGATTTGCTATACCGAATGTCAAAAAGAATTAGAACAGAAGATTCGAGAATATCCCATTCATAATTTAGAACCTCCAAAAATTGTGTGCTCCTTGGAAACTTCTTATGATTTGGACATAATTTGTAAAAGATTAATACAAACTAAATCCAAAGATGATCCAACGCCCGAAATTAAGACAGAGATATTATGCGGGGATTCTGAGGAACAGAAACAAGAATTGGGATATTACATTGAGGATTTCTTACCTGAATTCCCGCCTGAAGTGCACCCCTACTTTTCCTTAGTTCAATCTACCTACGAGATCAACTATAATAAAATAAGGGGAAAGAAAAGAAGGAGAAAAAAGAAAAAAGGATTGCCAAAAGAATTTCAAAAACGGATTAATAAGGCGAAAGGGGATCAAATAAAAAAGAACATCTTAGGAAAGCAATATTATGGGATGGAGGTATTCAAAAATATGATGAAAATCATGTTTTCGATGGCTAAGAACCCAAGCACCAAAACAAAAAGAAAAGGACGCTTGGAGATGCCCAAAGGAAGAAAGAAACGAAGAAGAGCTTACAGTACCGAGCAAAGACTCGCCGGTACATCCAACTATAAAGGGGGTGGAAGTCAAGGAGGTGGATTAAATTTACGGCGGGGTCCCCAAGTTGTCAAAGATAAAAAGAACCCGAATGAGGGATTGGAAAAAGCTTTTAAGAAGTTGCCATTGCCCGATTATCCATTGAAATACTATGATCTTCAAGAAGAAGGGGAGATAGAGCTAAGATTCTCCAAGGCTATACCCGCGAGGCAGTTTTTACTCTGGTTAGAAGCACTTGACCATATTCTTGAGCAAAATAAGTCGATAATGGAGGATCCGATAAAGATGGTACGGGCTTCCGTAAATTATACCTCCTGGAATCTCAAATCCCGATTTAGAAAAGCCCAATATGATAGATTTTTCTATACATATAATGATTTTCTCTTCGATTTCTATCAGAGAAACTTTGAGATCATAAAACTCCTTACCAAAAAGAAGGCGAGTAAAAACCACGAATCAATATACTTTCAACTCACCTCCGCTATTGATGAAGAAGATTTTAGAATAGAACTCCTTTCGGATGCCTTTGAAGGAGAAATGCATACCTATTGAAGCTTTTTTTTTACCGTTATTTTAGAGTTGTCCCTTTTAAGGAATAGGTAGAATAAACTTTTTTGGGGTCTTTAATTTTAAAAAATCATTAATATGATTAATTCTCCCAAACATAAGTTCGGTAAAGGCCAAAAACTTTTTGAGAAAGCAGATTCCTACATTGCCGATAATAAACTCGATAAAGCAACCCAAAAAGTGGAGGATGCATTAGAAATTTTTACAGAATTAGATACACATTTGATGGTAGCCACCGGACAGATTAAGCTGGGAATCATACATGAACTAAAAGGTGATTGGAGAAAGGCCCTCGAGTATTACAAAGAGGGGGTAGAAATACGGAGGGAATATGCCCATATCATAAAGCTATCAGATGCCCATCGGTTTGTGGCCAGGGCATATTATCTCTTAAAACAATATGAAAAAGCCCATCAACACGCCCAATTAGCTTTTGATATTTTGGATGAGGGAGATGAACCCCATCCCATGCTTCAAGCAGAGGCCTTATTTATTTTGGGATCAATTTATATGAAGGAAAAGCAATTTACCAGCAGCGTATTTTATTTTAAACAAGCATTAAGTATGCTTACCCCCCAATCCAACTCAAGATTATCGCTGGGCATTAAGCAGAACTTGGGAAAGGTATACCAGGAGATCGGGAGATATGAGCAGTCTAACATGGTCTTATTCGAAGTTCTCCGGACTGAACAAAATTTCAATAATTTTCCCATCGTGCTCGGTCTATTGCAGGATCTCGCATTTAACCACGTGATGTTGGGCAATGTAGCGAAAGCAACCAAATATTTAACCGATGCAAAAGAAATTCATAAGACTCTCCTTGAAGCCCACGCCTACATTGAGGATATTTGGAGATATGAGTATTTTAATGCCCTCATTTTTTATTATCTCAAGCGGTTTGAGGAGGCAGATAAATACTGCGAGGATGCCATTATCATATCCGAGAAAGATGATAATTCATTGCATTTAATGAAATCTCTGCTACTAATGGCAAAGATTTTAACTGCCACCTTCAATGGAAGTGATGATGACTTAGAACTAATCCGAAACTTCCTGGAAGAAACCAAAGGGTTGGCCAAAAAAGAGGGAAGGGATGAAATACTAATCGATGCTTATCTGCAACAAGTACAATTGATAAAAAACACTTCCCATGAACGAGAAATTCCCGATATTCTTGAAAAAGCCGAAAAGATCGCAAATCAAGGGAAGTCAGATCTTCACAAAGGAAAGATAGCAACCCAATATGGAATATTTTTTCACGTGCAACGGGAATATGAAAAAGCCAGAGAAAGTTTTCAATCCGCCATTGACTATTATAGAGAAGCGGGGCATCTGGATTATTTGGCTGAAGCCAATTACAACATTTCTTGTACCTCGTGCCTTTTACATTTGGGAGAGGAGACCTTAGAACACTTACATAGAGCTATTGATTTAAACCCAAAATACAAGTCAGTGGCTTTGAATGATGAAGACTTTAAGTCGATCAAAAAAGATGAGGCATTTTTAAGCTTAGTTGAGGATTGACACAAAGGATTTACCGGTGTATTTAAAGAACTTTTAAGGAAAACAAATAAGATTTTTATATATCTTTTCTTATACAATACAATATTCCTTGGATAGTAATTGATCTCCGAGAAAACGGAACCTCGGTTATTGAGAGGTCAAGGATTTATGGAAAAAGGAAAGTGAACTCCATGAAAAAGAATAATGGATATGAAATGAAACCAATTAAGTGTAATGATAATGAAATTCCTATTGTAGTACCCGAATCAATGATGATTTTCGCTCCTCATCCCGATGATGAATTACTCTCCTGCGGAGGAACGATGATAAAATACAGAGAGCTTGGAACAAAGATCACCGTGGTGGTCGCAACGGGGGGTAAAGGCGGGTATGCAAAACAAGATTCAAAAAAAGATATCGAAAAGAAAAGGCAAAAGGAAATCGATAGTGTTTCGAAAATGCTCGATGTTGATTTCTTAGAATTGGGATTTGATGAAATAGAGGTAAATCGGTATTTCGTAGCGAAATTTACCCGTATGCTCCGGGATTATCAACCTCAAGTAATCTTTTTACCACATTATACCGATGTACACCGAGCACACAGAAAATTGGCGGAGATCGTTCGGGAGGCAATATACCATACTGCCACAGGAAAAGCTTACGGTGGGTCGGGGAAAGAGTTCATGCCCCTGGCGATCTACTACTATGAATCACCAAGCTGCAAATACCAATATATCGACGAAAACACATTCATAACTGTAGATATATCCAAATATTGGGACAAAAAGGTGGAGATTTTCAAAAAGGCATACAGCTCCCAAGAAGAGGTCATAAAAAGGGTGACAAACTGGGCAGAGAGCACGGCCACCCTTCGGGGAACAGAAATAAACACTAAATATGGGGAGGCATTTATTCCTTCTACAGAATACGTGCCCCTAAAAATTCTATTGATTTAGAAATTAGCATCTTTTATCAATGCATCTTTTATCAATTCATCTTTTATTAATTCATCTTTTATTTCCGCTATTTTTTATCTTGTTCCTTTTATTTTGCACATTTTTATTGATCTTTTTTCCTCTCTTTTGGAATTATATCATATTTTCGTGAAAATTTGATAAATCTTAGCATCCTAAAGGAATTTATGATCGAAAATAATCATCTAATCTTAAGATTTTTAAACTTTAAGATGTAATGTAAAGCGATTGTCAAAATTCTCATTATGATCACGTATCTACATAAAACACTATCACAATTACTAGGAATTATTTATGGCAGTTAAGAAAGATTACAGGAGTAAATTAATATGGATAAGTATAAAAAACTATATACACAATCATTAGAAGATCCCGATGAATTTTGGGACAGTATTGCCCAAGAACTCGTTTGGGATAAAAGTTACGAAAAAGTTTTAGATCAGAGTGATCCCCCGTTCTATCGTTGGTTTGTGGGAGGAAAAATGAACACTTGCTACAATGCAGTAGATAGATGGGCCTTGGATGATGACACTAAGGACGAAAATGCATATATATGGGAATCTCCCGAAACCAAAAAATCAGAAACTATCACCTATGAACAATTGTTTCACAGAGTCAATCGTTTTGCCAGCGTGCTGAAGGAATACGGGATAAAAAAAGGCGATCGCGTTGTCATATACCTGCCGATGATCCCAGAAGCTTGTGTTGCAGCATTATCTTGTGCCAGAATTGGGGCGATCCATAGCATAGTTTTTGCGGGATTTTCCCGAGAATCTTTGGCTTACAGAATCGATGATGCAAAACCAAAAATCCTCATATGTGCAGATGCAGGACATAGAGGAGGAAAGCCCGTACCCCTAAAAGGGATTGTAGATGATGCTCAAGAAATGGCAGATCATAAGGTGGATAAAGTTTTGGTGGTGAATCGGGGATTAGCGGAGCATACCTATCATCCAGAAAAGGAGATCTATTGGAAAGAGGCAATTCAAAAGCATGAGGGAAAAAGGATCCCATGTGAACCCATGAAGAGTACGGATCCACTTTATATCCTCTACACATCTGGAACCACGGGAAAGCCAAAAGGAGTGTTACGGGACAATGGAGGACACATGGTGGCCCTATACTATTCCATGAAATCGATATACGGAATGAAGAAAGGACAAGTATATTGGGCAGCCTCCGATATTGGCTGGGTTGTGGGACATTCCTATATTATATATGGCCCTCTTTTCATGGGCTTAACCTCAATAATCTACGAAGGCACACCCATCTATCCGGATCCCTCAATTTGGTTTAAAATCATTGAAAAATACAATGTAAATTGCCTCTTTACCTCTCCAACCGCATTTCGGATCTTAAAAAAATACGATGAAAAAGAGGTATTTGGTCCCGACTTGAGTTCACTACATGCCATCTTTCTGGCAGGGGAACCATTAGATGCCCCTACTTGGAAATGGGCAACCGAAAAAACGGGGAATATCCCTATTGTGGATCATTATTGGCAAACAGAAACCGGATGGTCTATTCTAGCCAATCCCATCGGCGTGGATAACATTCCCATTAAGCCTGGATCTCCTACATTCCCAGTTTGGGGTTGGAATCTAATGGTGGTCGATGAGGAAGGAAATGAAGTCGAACCTAATACAAAGGGCTATTTGGTAGCAATACCGCCTACACCCCCAGCGGTGCTTCTAACGGTATATGGAAATGATGAGCGTTATGTTGAGAGTTATTATAAAAACTTTCCCGGGAAAAACTATTTTTCCACGGGGGATTACGCCATTAAAGATGAGGAGGGATATTATTACGTATTGGGACGAGCAGATGAGGTAATAAAGGTCGCGGGACATAGACTCGGAACAAGAGAAATAGAGGAGGCTATAAGCGCACATCAATCTGTTGCAGAAGTGTGCACGATTGGGGTTGCAGATGAAGAAAAAGGCGCGGTTCCGGTGGCCACCATTGTGTTGAAGCAGAATTACAAGCCCTCCGATGAACTAAAGACAGAAATAAACACGTTAGTTCGCGAAAATTTGGGGCCAATTGCAAAACTCCATAGGATTGAGTTTGTAAAAAAACTTCCCAAGACAAGATCGGGGAAAATTATTCGCAGGGTGATCAAAAATCTCTTTGAGGGAAAGGAAGTGGGGGATATTTCCACAATAGAAGATAAAACCGCAATCGCGGTTGTAAAAAATGCCATTCAAAGATAAGAGAATTGTTTTCTTTTTTTATTCATCTTTTGTTAATTCAACAGCCCCCCTTGGAGCAATCAACAAGTTTACGGACATTATTAAAAATCCAAAAAGGAAGACAATATCTTGACCCCACTTAACAGCATTCCAAATGGATTATTAGAAAAGGAAAATCATAGATAGAAATTTATTAGATAAAGTTCTTTACTCATAAGTGTTGTTCGCATGTGGATAAAGAATTCAATACGTGAAGAAATTCAAAACCTCTTCTCTGCATCTAAGGATATTTCCAACAAAACGATAGAGAAATCGAAGCTTAACAATCTCCCCGAACCTGTTAGAAAATATTTCAAATATTCCCTACATCCCCAAAATTCCAACATAAGTTATGTACGACTTAAACATGGGGGTAAGTTTCGATTAAATGATAAATGGATGGATATCGAGGGGCAAGAGTATTTTACAATACAAGATCCCGGATTTATCTGGTTGGGAAATGTACCCCTATTTTTAGCCAAAGATCAATATTTCAAAGGGAAAGGAAGCTTGGAAGTTCGCCTCTTTTCGCTCATAAGGATAATTGATGAAAGAGGAGGGGAGATGAACAAGAGTGAAATGCTTCGATGGTTGGGGGAGGCGCCTTGGTATCCTACGGCCTTATTACCCTCAAAAGTTATTTCATGGGAAAATGATACCAAAACCTCTGCCAAAGTTATCATGAAACACCAGGGATTAAAAGCGGAAGGTATATTCTCTTTCGATAAGGAGGGGCAGCCTGTCCGCTTTAGTGCTAAGCGAAACAAGGATGGAAGGTTAGAAGACTGGACCGGCCATTACCATGATTATAAAAAAGTGGATGGGATGATGATTCCCTTTCATGTTGATGTGGAATGGAATTTGGAAGAGCAAGATTACACCTATGCTGATTTTACAATCCAAGAAATCGAGTATAATAAGCCCAATGTGTACGAATGATTGAGATCGTTTTAAATATACCATAACACTTACATATTTTTATATAACTTAATAATCCTTTTACAGATACAAGCTTTTTTATGAAATATACTCTCATTCGAGCTCTAAGGGACGGGAACATTATTAATACATTAATAATCTTTCCACGGAAGCTTGAGGCATTCACCTCTTAGCTCACCCAAAGCTAAGGGGAAAAATAAGAGCTTTTGAAACCTTCGGATTTTGCTCAACTTTAAGATCTTCAAAATCTCATTTATTTTTGTCGAACTATTTCCCCCAAATATAAATGAACTGCAGATCTGCGATCCATCTCTTCACCCCATCTTTTAGCGCCGACATTAATCTCGGGAGCAAGTTGTCATTTCATCTGACAAAGATGTGATTATGACAGATCCCGACATAAACCATTTGAAAAAAACACTAAAATTTTGGATCCGATTGATCCGAATAATGTCGGTAAATGGCGGGGGAGACTGAGTTTGAAGTTTCACCTCAAATCAATTTGACTTTGCTGTTTATATAGGTTGATCTAATAATATTGAATTATAACATCAAAAGTTCTTCATCTTCATTTTGATCAAATGGTGTGATTTGATCGAAAAATATTGCAAGATGATTGATAATATTCAGATATTATATCGATATTCATCTCTTTATAATATCAAATTAAATGATGATCATATAACATCCTCCGTGGGGGGCCAAAACCCCCCAACCTGGGATGAATTACCAATTAATAGGTGTGTGTATAACAAATGTGTATGTATAAAAATTTCTTACTTCAACATGATTTCTGGCCCTCAACAGGTCAGACCGATGACGGACAACCGAAAACGTATATGAAACACGATGAAATGATAGGCGGTATTTATGCTTACCTACAACATCGTGGAGTGAAGATTGTAGCAAACAATGAATCACGGTTTTTCAACAATTTTGACAAGCTTGAAGATTATTTGGATAAGCTTTATTTGAAAGCCAGATCATCCACCAATAAAACTTCCAGCTTCATGCAAATTTTAAACCGAAGAGATCGATCAAAAGTATTGCGAAAAATCCCGCTCTAAATGAACGGAGTGAAGATTTTTACTCAACAAATACGATATAATAAATAAATAAAATACAAAAAAAATAATAACCCGATGTATGATTGGGGTCTCATGGGCAACCAACCAACCCCATTATACATAGTATTTTTTTAAGATGCAAGATGGAATTTCTCACATTTTTTCAATCTTATTCTCTTTCCACAGACAGAAATTTGGCATTTATAGCCACAATCACCGTACTCAAAGACATGAGAATTGCTCCGATTGCGGGCGACATGGTATAACCGAATAATAAGCCGGTGGCCAATGGAATGGCGATTACATTATAACCTGTTGCCCAAATTAAATTTTGTATCATCTTTTTATAAGTGGCTTTTCCAAATAAAATCAGATCTACTACATCCTGGGGGTTACTTTCCACCAGAATAATATCGGCGGTTTCGGCCGCGACATCTGTCCCAGAGCCGATCGCGATCCCCACATCCGCCTGAGCTAATGCGGGCGCATCATTAATTCCATCCCCCGTCATTGCCACAAACTCACCCTTACCTTGCAATTCTTTGACCTTATTCAGCTTTTCATCGGGCAAGATCTCGGCATAATATCCATCCAAACCCAATTCATTTGAAACATATTTTGCAGTTTCTTCGTTATCCCCCGTCAGCATCCAACATTTAATATTCGCCTCATGAAGCTTTTTAATCGCATTTCTTGATTCTTCCCTGATTTCATCGGAAAGATTAATGGCCCCAATAATTTCATCATCCATTAGCACAAAAACTGTGGTTTCGATGGATTTAAGACTTACCCTATCAGGAACCTCTTTCCCAAGTTCTTCAAGATAACTTGGAGAAACAACTCTTATCATCTTTCCATCCACTTTTCCCTCCACACCCTTTCCTTTTTTGGCTTTGAAATCAGAAACATCTTTTAAATCCAAATCCAAGTCTTCGGCTTTTTTCACTATACCTTTTCCAATAGGATGTTCGGAATTTTGTTCTATACTCGCAGCTAATTGGATAATTTCCTCCCGATTTGAATCATTGTCAATAACATAAACTTTTGATACTCCAAATTCACCTTTTGTGAGAGTTCCCGTTTTATCAAACATAACCGCCGTTATCTTCCGAGATTTTTCAAAGGGTGTCCTATTCCTTATAAGCAACCCATTCTGAGCGGATTTGGAGGTCGAGATTGCCACTACTAACGGAATTGCCAAACCCAAAGCATGCGGACAGGTGATTACCATAACGGTGGCCATTCGAGCAATCGCAAAAGTCAAAGTTTCATCAAGACCCAACCAAACCACCAAAGTTATAATCCCCACGGAGATTGAGATAATTGTGAGATAAAAAGCGGCCCTATCTGCCAATCTTTGGGTTTTAGATTTTGATTTTTGGGCTTCCTCGACCATATTAATGACCTTCGAGAGATATGATTCTTCGCCCGTCTTATCGATTATTATTTTCAATGAGCTGTCCCCATTTACCGAGCCGCCAATAACTTCGTCACCCTCATTTTTCTCAACCGGAACAGACTCCCCAGTCAACATGGATTCATCAATATAACTTTTGCCCTCCGTTATTTTTCCATCAGCGGGGATTTTTTCCCCTGGTTTTATGAGAACTTTATCTCCCTTTTTTAATTCTTTCACATTTATATCTTTAATTTCCCCACCCTCAATTCTATGTGCCTCTGTGGGCATAAGCTCAACGAGTTTCTCTAAAGCCTTTGAAGCACCTAATACTGATCTCATTTCTATCCAATGTCCTAAAAGCATAACATCAATCAGGGTTGCCAACTCCCAGAAAAAAGGAGCACCTTTTAGACCTAAAACAGTTGCGGTGCTATAAAAGTATGCAACCGAAATTGCAACCGCAATCAAGGTCATCATTCCTGGATTTTTATCCTCTATTTCTTCCTTTAGCCCTTTTAAGAAAGGATATCCTCCGTAGACATATATGGTTGTGGAAAGAATCAGCTGGATAATATTTATACCAACAAAAGAAATTTTGAAATTGAGCCACCCTTGAATAGTTTCTGAAAAGATTAAAATAGGAATGGTCAAAACGATGGAAACCAGAAATCTTCTCTTAAACATTTTAATCATCATTTTATGATGTTTGTTTGGATCCTTTCTGTTTCCATCCTTTCCATTCTTAGAATTATCGTTCTTCATATGTTCATAACATTGACAGAGATTCAAAAAGCTTAAGTTTTGATTTCATAATTGCAACGGATCATAAAAAATCAAAAGTCCCATTTGGGGATATTTTTTCAAATAACGATCACCAACTACTCAAAAGCAAAATATTTTTTTTCTTCATTCGCATTCTTTTTAATAAGAAAGCGTATGAAACATATCTGGATCATTAATTCAAATTCAAGCACCACGGTATTCTATCGGAACTACTCCGAAATGAAAGTAGATCCCGATCTCTTATCTGGTTTGCTCACGGCCCTCAATAACTTTTCTGCAGTAGAACTACAATCAACCGGAATTTCCTCTATAGAGATGGGAGGCATGAGATGGGTCTATCATCAAGTACCAGAGATGAATTTAATGCTTATCGCAGCGGATGATAAAAGCGCAAATTCACAAGTGATGCGATCCAGGCTCCAAGTAATCTACAAGATGTTTGTCGACCAATTCAACATCACCCAAGAGAGAATGCAGCAAGAATTAATGAATGTGAAGGATTTCCAAGATTTTGGGGAGGTTTTAGATATGTTGAAATCACAATGGCAACAAGCCGAATCTCAATTCGGACCTGCACAAATGTTTGATATTCTGGGTATTTTCCAGCAAATCTTTAATTCAATGACCGAGATTGTAAAGACTAATTTTTATGGGGATGATTTTGATAATATCATCCAAGAGATTGAAAATTTAGGGGATGAATTTGAAACTGACCCCAATATCAAAAAGAATCCAGAATATCAAAAGATCCAATTCGATCGGAAACATGGCTGGGAGGTAATAAACATGAACCCCATGAATCTTGAGGGAGAAAGCCTCAAGCGCGTTCTTTTCACCATTCTTGGTCGTTTAAAGGAAATTTTAATGAAGAACATGAGTAAGATGTCCTTGCTCTATGCCTTCAATAAGTATATTTACCCGCTTATCATCAATCAACATGATATGTTGGATAATTTGGATATTGTCCCCCCGATTCTCAATATGTTTCTCAAAAATTGAGGATAAAACAAGTCCATCCAACCCAAATCATCAATCCAACCAGATTAATCCCACTTTCTTTCGAAGACATTTTGTCTTAGAATGTGGGAAACCCATTCCGAATGGGGATCAAAATGATCCACAATTTCGGTCCCGGGCCTATCTCCATTGGCAATTATAGGAGTCCCTTCCACAACTCTTCTTTTCAAGACCTTATTTTTAAACGTTCCGAGAATTACCTGATAAAGAAACCTGTGAAGCGGAACAGGGTTCATATATGGCTTGCATTTCCCATTCTGCATAGCAGCCACCAGATCATCGGGATCCTCACTATTGATGTCTACTTGAGTGTAAGCATAACCCACATTACTTTTATGATGGGCATCGGTTCCCGCGATCCGCCTCCCTTTTGGGATAAAATTACTCAGATTCTTCTTTGTGCCTCTATTCAAAAAATAAGTCCCCCCGTTGTAATATTCAATTCCATCAACATCTAATTTTTCTAGGATTCTCGGAGACCAATAGCCATGATCGACCCCTTTCGGGTTTGTATAGGGATGAGCAAGAAAAATTGCCGCATCTTGCTCTCTAAGAAGTTCAATGGCTTCATCAGGATCGATACAATCTCTTTGTACATGCCATTCTTGAAGCCCGTAGGCAAGAAGATGATTGTGAGTCGTGGAGATTTCTATCCCCGAAATGGTTGGAAGCCCTTTTTCTTTGGCAAGCCTCCTTATCTTAGGAACTCCCCGAACAGTATCGTGGGCCATTGCGCAAACCCAATTTAGTCCCCTTTGATATACTGCATCAACCAGATCTTGAGGAGTGATCATTCCATCGTGAAAATCAAAGTAACTATGAACATGGGCATCAAAAAGAGCACCATATTTTGCTCTATCGTATGTTTTCATTATATTATCATCTGAGAAAATGTTTGTCTATCTATGTCATTTGCTTTTATTAACAAAGAAAAAAAAATAAAGGGAGTAACTTGTATCGGGTAGAAATTAATCTTCTTTCTTATGCCATCCTCTGGGAGAGGACCGTGAATAATAGATAAATTCCTTGTCGTTCATAATATCGATAGCTTCTTCGCCCGTCATTCCCTCCGGCAATTTAACTTCACTTTCAATGGTTGAAACTAGATCAGATTTGGAAGAAAAACTTTTTCCACCCTCAAAAAGAGCAAGGAGTTTATCCTTCACTTCGGGAAATGCCAAAACATCCTCTTCCTCAGCTTTATCAACAATTTTTTCCCCCTCTGGCAGTTCTTCCTCTTCTTCAGCTTCGGGTTCTTCCTCTTCCTCAGCTTCGGGTTCTTCCTCTTCTTCAGCTTCGGGTTCTTCCTCTTCTTCAGCTTCGGGTTCTTCTTTTTCCATTTCTTCCTTTTTCTTTTGCTCTTGAAGACGCTTTTTCTTCTCTTCTTCTAACCTTTCTTGTTCTTTCCGCCTTTTCTTTTCTTGTTTTTTCTTTTCGGCTTCTTCTTTTTCCTTCTTTTTCTGCTCTTCTTTTAATGCTTTTTTCTTCGCCTTCTCTTTTCGCTCTTGTTCTTTCTTTTCTTTCATTTCTTGATTTGCCTTTTCATCAACCCATTTAATCTCATGGGGGGCAAATATATAGAGAATTAAACTGGCGGTTGTAATTAAGAGGAATCCCCAATTGGCGTTAGTATAGCCATAATCCACACCCCAATCAGAATAGATAAACAATTCGATTAAGGCAATGAGAAGAAAAGGTACTTTATATTTCGAGATATTCAAGGTAGAATCCGTAATTTTCTTATAATCATCATTTACCATATGGGAGTAAAAGAATGGAATAACGTAAAAATAGACAACTAAGGCAGTTATTACAATAAGGATTGGTTCCACATAATTATAACTCTGGCTAAAAAATCCACCTGCAAAGAAAGGACTAGTTGTATTATTCCAAACTCTCCCAAAATAGGAGAATGTCCTAAGAACCAAGGACCAAATCAAGAGAGCAGTCCCCAGAATCGTAAATGCCTTCATCCATAGTTTTAATTTGTCCCAATTTTCTTCTTTATCAACTTTGAAATCTTCCTCGTCTTTATACATCACAAAGACAAATACAGAACCGAGGAACATCAAAATTGCACTCCATTCATACCCCACATTCATTATCATCAAAACGAAGCTAAAGAATAGGAGTTGGGGAATATTCCATTTAGTAATTCTTCGGAAAATAAATTTCCAATTTCCTTCTTTACCAGCTTTTCTTATTTTCCAATCGGCTATTCGATAAAATATATAAGCACCTAATGCAATACCGGCAACATACCATAACAATTGCAAGATAAGGAACGCTTTTCTTCCAGCCGAAATGGCGATAGTTCGATTGAATTCAAATACCAGATTATCAATTATTTGTATTGTGTTCAAAATTACAACAACGACATCGTATATTAATAAAATCCATGCTGCAGACACCAAGATGAGGAGTAACGGAGTAAAAATTTCCCTAAGTTCAGGGTTTTTTGTTTTCCATGTATCCTTTTCGGGTTTTTCAAGATTTGCGGTAATCGCAATTTCTTTCTGCTTTTTGGACTTTTTATCTTTCTTAGATTTCTTTTTCTTTTTAGCCATCCCAAAAATCCACCGTTTTTTGTTTTGTTTTTTGGTTCTTCATATTGCTTTGTTTTAATTTTGATTTGTGTATAAGGAAGTATTTCTGAACTCCCACCACAATCAAATTCTGTACCCATTATATAACCCTTTTAATATCCCTAATCTACTAAATCCCCCTTTGAGACTGATTTAGGTGAATAATAGTGTAATATCTTAGAGATTGTGACTTCGCTAGGACACAGTACTAAATTACTTTGAGTATCTCATTCAATCAATTTTAATCAATTTCTATTCGACTTGTTGATTGAAGGATATTAAGTATATATGTATAGTTTAAATATGTTTTATATCCCTTATAAAAGATTTTTTTTATCAAAAATAATCTTGGTTATCGATCTTGGTCAAAAAAATGGAAAATAATCATCTAGATAAAGCAAAAAAGTCATAAAAAGTGGTAAAAAAAAATGAATGATAGATTCCTTTAGATCATTCCTTATCCTTGTTTGTCTTTACTTCTTTATTGTCATTCTTTTGCTTTTTCTTTCTCATTCGGGATTTTTCGGTGAATTTTTTAAACATTCTAATCCCCAGCATAAAGAAGAAAAGACCATATGCAATTTGTCCTAAGAGGTTTACCCATATTTTTGGGTTACTCAAGCTTAGACCATCAACCAAAATCCCTTGGAATGCAAGAACGCTCATTCTTGCAGGTATATATCTAGCTGGGCCCACCAATCCGGGTGACACTACCTCGAGTGGGAAGAATGCTCCCGAAAACATCATTAGTGGGATCAATATCACCCACACACCGCCACCCGCTGCCTCCGGGCTCTTAAATATGGGTGTTAGGAAAAAGGCCAGGGAGTTTAGGAAGAAACTGATGGCAATTATATTGAGTAAGTTCCCAGGATCAAAGTTCCAATATCATGGAAATATGGATTTAATCCAAATAAAGCCATTACTCCCGTGGCCACCCCAAATTGGATCAACAATATTACAGTGTTTGCCAGGAAATTACCCATCAAAAGCTGAGAATCCTTCATCCTGGTCGATTTCAATCTGCGTAGCAAACCCTCCTTGGACTCTTGAGCTAAGATAGTGGTGGCGAATGAAAGAATCGCCAACATCCCATACAAATAATAGCCTGGTGCTCCGGTGGTGATTGCATTGAGCACAACCCCTTGAACGTTTTCTGTTGTTGAATTCATAGTTATTTCCGTGGCATCAAAATTGATTACACTCGAAATAATTCCATTGACTGTCTGTGTCATGATTGATTTAGTGGTTGGATCCACCGATTGAAGGAAGTGCATGGAATAAGATGGATTGGGTTGAACTTGGACTCCCTCTAAAAGGCGTTTTGTGATGTTTATCGCGGGATGGGCATCCATATGGGTGAGCAAGGTGCCACAATAGGTTTGAAATTCATAGGTGAAAAGATCCAAATTTTCCTGTAGCATACCTTCCCGATAAAACAAAGTTAAATTAAGATCATTATTCACAGAAACCAGGTAATCAAAATCCGTCTCATTCATATCTTCCTTAATCCCCATAAAGTTTGACTGGCTCAAATTAACCACCACATAAGGTTGCTGGTTCTCAATTAAACCTCTAGTTAGGTTTCCGATATATGGATTTGCATCGCTCGTGCCATTATCATAAAGACCAATTAATATTGTTATTTTCTCATTTAATCTTTGCTGAAATCCTTGATCAAAAGTAATAAATGTAGTTATATTTCCGGCCGTTATAGCTGCTTCAGCCGCTTCAACAGAGGCATTCGCATCAACCTCGCCATTTTCATCGGTGATGGTGTAATTTTTTTCCAATGAAAACAGGTTGGAACTGTCTTGCTCCGTCTCATTTGAAGAGATAGTATCTATAATGAATTCGGCGGATTGATATGGATTGTATGCTTGTTCTCCATTCACGTCCAAATTGACAAAGCCCAGCGAATATTGGGAAAGATTTAGTTCCGAATAGGTGTTACTTCCAAAAGTTACTCCCATAATCGTGTAAAACATTATTGGAACCAATAAAGTTATCAACAAAACTTTCCGGTCCCTTACAAATAGTTTTAAATTTTTTACCATAATATCAATTGATTTGCTCATTCTCGTAATCTCCTCCCGGTTAATTCAAGGAATACATTCTCAAGGGAGTTCGCCTGAATTCCTATGTCTTTCACTTTCACATTTTTATCGATTAATTGGTTCACAATCATTCCGATCTTTCCAATACCATCTAAAGCCGTAATCCGAAAAACATCTTCACCCGCCTTCATCTTTCCCCATGAGAGAATATCTTTTTCTTTCTCCATAGTCTTGAATACAGATTTAATTGATGTTTCGGGACCCTCAAGTGTAAAAAGCAGCGAATCCCCTTTTCCAATTGATTCTTTGAGAATCTCGGGATCATCCTCCGCAATTATTTTACCATGATCCATGATTCCGACCACATCGCTTAAAATATCTGCTTCATCCATATAATGGGTTGTGAGAATAATGGTCTTCCCTTCATCTTTCATCACCTCAATATAGTCCCACACTAGGCGTCGGGTTTGTGGGTCCAAGCCGGCTGTGGGTTCATCAAGGAAAAGTACCTCTGGATCGTGAATCAAACCAGTAATAAGATTCACACGCCGTTTTTGGCCCCCCGAAAGGTTCGTTATCTTAGAGCCTTTCTTTTCAGTAAGGCCTAATTTTTCAATGAGTAGATTTGCCCTTTTTTCCAGAATTGTTTTTTCAACATCATACATTTTCCCGAAAAAGACCAAATTCTCATATATAGAGAGATAATCATACAAAACGTTTTCCTGAGGACAGATCCCAATATATTTACGAACCTCAAAGGGATCCTCCGTTACATCGTGGCCTTTAATTTTTGCTGATCCCTTTGTCACTTCAAGATTGCAAGAGAGCATATTAATGGTAGTAGTTTTTCCAGCTCCATTGGGACCTAGAAGGGAATAAAGGCACCCTTGAGATACCTCAAAGGATACACCATTTACGGCATGAACATCCTCAAATTCACGGTGAAGATTGTCCACCTTAATCACAATATCTTCTGCCATAGTTGCATTAAGAATAGAAAGCCTTTAAAATAAAGGGAGTCCAAATGTTGGTAAAATTCACATGATTAAAATAGGAATGTAAATATTGGAAATTAAGAAAAAAGGAGATTTCAGATGGCAAATGATAGATATTATACAAGAAAAATATAATGGGATAAAGGATAATTATCAGAAATGGAAAAAGGATTTGGTTTATAAAAGCCAGAAAGATGATGATGTAGGAAAAGTAATGGGATCTGATTGGAATGAATTGGGGTATCAAAGGACTATTGCTTCCTTTTTCTATTACATGTGGATGCTTCTTCCAGAGGCATTGTTTGGATTAATGCTTGTTCCCCTTTTACAATATACAGAGTTTAGATTTCCAGAGGTAACGGGATTCAGGTTCGCGTCTGTGGGGCTTTTTTCTGCGATGTACGCTATTTTGGATTTAAACTTAAAAGACGCCGTGGATAGGTTCGTACCCGAGTATGTAATTAAAGACCCTCGAAAAGCCATGCAATATGTTTCATTTTTTGTCAAATATCAGATGTGGTCTGGTTTAATTCAAATCTCGATTGTCAGCTTATTAGTATATTATTACACTCCCGGGACCCAATTTGCCTATTTGGCATTTTATCTCCTATTTGAGTCGGTGAAACAATATCCGGCCACATTAAGCTTGTTTTCTAGCCTTTTGGGAGCATTTCAACAATTTAACAAAAAGACAAATATCACAATCTTGCGTGCATCATTTATCGAACCCCTCACTAAAATAGCGGGGGGACTTTTGGGTATTTGGTGGGGGCAACATAATCCCCGATTCGGAGTTTTGTTCGGATTGGCACTGGGATGGGCCGTGGGGGGATATATCGATGACTTTTTCACCTTCGCAATGGGCACATATCTTCTCTCGAAAGTGTTAGATACCTACGGAATAAGGATCCGGGAGATTTATATTATGAAAGTACCCAAAGATGTGTGGTCTAGCGCATTGAACTATTCAGCCCGACTCCTTCCCAATACGATATTCGGCTCAATCATGAATCTTACGGGATTCTTTATTGTGGTACAGAATGTACCCGGATATCTCACATTTAAGGGGTTAACGGGGAAAGCAGAGGACATGAGTACATTTGTCTCGGGCTTTTCCGACGATATTCTTTCGAGCTCACAACCGGCATTCTCCGAAGCATACAATAACAACAAACCCAACCTGACCAAATATTACATTGCATCGGGATTGAAGTATTGGTCGTTCATGTTTATGCTCTTGGGTTCGATTAACATTTTAGGGCTCCCAATCATCCTCACAATTGCCTTCGAGGGAGGCTTTCTCCCAGATACGTGGGAAATGATTACCTTAATGGTTCCGATTTATATATATATTAAGCTTTTGGACCCGTTCCGTATGGTGGCCGAAAAGATGATCTCGGTTAGCAACCATCCGGAGATTAATTCGGTTAGCGGCATTATCTCAACAATCCTTAATTTATTCTTTACATGGTATTTCTTGGCGGTATTGGATATGTCTTGGTTAGGGATAATCCTTATTCCAGTACCCTCTAAAATCTTTGAGCTCATTGTGAAATGGATATTTATGTACAAAAAAATCATCAAGTTGGACTTAAAATGGTGGAAAGATATTCTGTGGCAAGTGTTTATCGCCCCCCTCATAGCCGGATCCTTTTTTGTAGGCTTTTTGTTGTTTGTGCTTCATGTATTATGGCCAGCAGCCACCGAAGGATTACATGGCATGCAACTGATTATAGCGGCAGCCCCTCTTATTTTATTAATTCTCATAGGAGGATTATTTCTCTATATGCCCCTCTATAGTTATTTGGGCGGTTGGGGAGAGCATACCCTAAATGATTTCAAGAAATGTATTCCATTAACAGGACCATCAATAATTATAACTTATCCATTGTATAAAATGGCAAGATGGGGATACAGGAAATCTCCCTTTAAGAAAAAAGCAAGGTTTGGTATGGGAGAAAAGGCATTCGATGAACTTTTAGAAGTCGCGGAAATACGACAAACGAGCATTGAGGATATTAAAGCAAGGAATGAAAAGTGAGGATAATAAAATGATCATCCCCCAAATATCTGCAAATGTTCGATAGCAAGAGAGCAGATTACAAATAAAATCCCAGCCCAAGACTTTTTTTAGGAAATAATAATAAATACTATTTAATAGTAATCAGTAAAAAAATAATCAACATAACAAATCAAGTGATGATGATGTCTGAAGAAAATTTACCTATGTTTTGCCCTAATTGCGGTGCAATGCTCGATGGCAAAAGAATTTGTGAACAATGCGGTCACGATGCATTGGCAAAGCCTGAACCTTCATCTGGACCAGCCACACAAGAGACCACTAAACCACAACAAGATATTGAAGCTTCGGTTGGATATCAACCTTCTTCCGGTGGATCCGGGAGTCAAGATAAAATTCAATCTCGGTCCCAACCAAAGGCGGCTAAAAAGAGAA
>CAZEPC010000022.1:0-23861 GCA_964513765.1 uncultured archaeon | reverse complement strand
AAACATTCACAGAATTTGACCCCATTTATTTTGAAACTGAAGATGATTTATACAATAATACTGATTTAAGCCAAAATGAGAATAATAAACTTTATTATATGAATAATGGAACATGGTGGATTAAATTTACAGAGTTTCTTGATCTAAATGATGTTCCATATTTAGCTGATTATGATTCTATAGATTATACCATTGGGATAAATGCCACAGATAATTTTGGCCGTTTCTATAGACATATAGAGTTCGATGTCAAAAATGATCCTCTAAAACCTGAATTGGATGAAAAACATGATCCTCCAGGGGATATCGGGAATACAAAACCCCTCAAAAATACCGTATTGGATGATATCTCGGATTTATCAATACCCATTTTGTTTAATTTTACTGATGAAATTGTTTATCTTAAATGGTGGGTTGAAAACTCGAGTGGTGATAATGTTCTTTATGGAAATGAATCTTATGAGGTTAAAGGAAATATAGGTTTTGTTTATCGAGAAAAATTCCAAGTTTATCAAGATGGAGAATTATCCATAAAAATGTTGATTGAGGATAAAGCAGGGAATCTCAATATGATAACTTATGATTTTGATTTAGTTATGCCAGAAATAAATATCGATCCAAATGAATATTTCCTCGTATCTCTTGTTGGGGATAAAACTGAAACTTATAAACCCTTTTGTTTCGTTCATTTCAAAGGAGATTATATTATGGAATTTCGGCTAAGATATGATGGATTGAATGGTTCAAACGGGGAAAATTGGACTATATGGTATCAATATCCTCTGGATGGTTATTATGATCAGCTGAACCCTCAGTCTGGATTTAAAATATATTTTGAGGAAGGAGATTTTGCAAATAAAGTGGTTGAAATTCAATTGCGAAATAGCCATGGCACAAAAGATCCGTTTTCTATTGGTGAAATTGAATATAAGGAGAGGGAGGGTATTGAGATTCCAGCCGCCGCCATATGGGCCCCCATCGCAGGATTTGGAATTGTTGGAGTTATTTTCTTTATGAGAAGAAAGTATCAAAGCAATAGAGAATGGAAAAAATATATGAAATAAATCAAGAAAGCATTTCTATTCTAATAATCCTTTATTTTTTATTTGTTCTTAATTTTTATTTTTCCTTCGCTAAATTGCAAGTATTTCTTTGATGAGTTTATCCAATATGGATTTATTAAATATATTCCTATTCCCACTTTCAATAAAATCATCTATTTCTTCGGAGAATTCATTTTCAACTAAATTGCACAGATACATCAACCTCTCATGGAATTCTTTCCCTGGAGACTTGCTTGTCATGGCCACAATTTGAATCCTTTTCGTAGAAGCACCGCTAATCTTTAAACTTTGATAATCAATTTCATTCAAACCCGAACCCGTGCTTAATTGTTTCATAAAAGATTCTAAGGCATTTAAAAAGCTTGATATCAAAGATTCATCTACTTGGTTTGTCTTACTTGAGAAAGAATATATTGGGAGTCCCGAATCAAGCGAAATAATTAATAATTGTCTAAATATGTCGTGAAATTTTTTCTCCTGTTCATCAAAATTGAATTTGGTTCCATCTTTCGATATAAAATAAAAAGGTGCGATATTTTCCGGTGAATATGCATCTCTCTCATTCCATTTATACTCCGAAATATTAACTACTTGAGATGGTGCGCGAATAGGTTGTTGGGGTAGAGTTCTAATATACTTATCTCTTTTATCTTTATCCTTATTGTTTGATTTTCCTCCTTTGATAACACCTAAAACCCGTTTTTGAAAAGGATCAATTATATATCCCCACGCATCCAATTTCTTTAAATCTTGTACAAAATTATCATAGCCAATCTTTACGGCACCTAAAGGAGTGGTGACAATTACCCGCCAATCACAAATCTCTCCTGCATTTTCAATTTTTTGAAAGAGTTTTTCATTGTATTTTTCATCAACCTCATCCCCAGTCAGAATAAAAACCGATTCAGTCCTTAATCTGAATTTTTTTTTAGTTAAATATAAATCTAAATCATAGGAATCATCTGTTGCATCATAAACATTTATTTTCAGATCGGCACAATAATCTGCAAATTTGTTGATTAATTCTGATTTAGATATAAAGTCAAAATTCTTTAAAAGAGGTTTAAAGGGTTTATACATCAAAATCCATGTCCCAAGGTGTTCCATTGGATTCTTATGTTTCGGATTTTGGAGAAAATAATCTATTAATTCTTTTATAATCTTCTCTCGTTGGGCTTTTTCTTTCTCATCAATAAAAATATCAAATTGTGCTGCAAAGTCTCTCAAGTCTTCTATTTCAATTGAATTTAATAAAGCACGAATTGAGATTAACCCATACTTCTCCCGATTGATTATGTTTTCTGGGATATTGTCTGTTATAACATCCATTAGAGATAATACATATTTTTCTTTATTTAAAATTAAGGCTTTAGTTTTGAAAGAAGTATATTAAAAAAATATCAAATTGGATTGCCTTGCCTTTTCCTTATTATTCTTTACCAATTTTTTTTCCACAAAACTGACAAAAAATTAGTTCTTTTGGGATTAACTCTCCACAATGAGGACATTCTTTCAAACTACTTTCCAAAATTGCACGGGCAATAGTTTCAAATATTTTATCCACATTTTCACCGGTTTTACTTGAGCATTCTAAATATATGTCAGCGTGTTCTTTCTGAAAATTTTCTGCTTCTTCTCTGGGTATTTGTCTTTGGTCAATAAGATCAATCTTAGATCCAATTAAGAGTTTTACAATCTTTCCCGAATTAGAATCAATAAGATCGAACCACTCATCAAGCTCGTTAAAGCTCTCTCTATTGGTTATGTCGTATAAGACTAAGGCACCGCTTGCACCGCTGCAATAGCTGGGGAAGAGTACTCGAAACTTCTCTTCTCCTCCAAAATCCCATAGGGACAAATGGACTTCTTGACCATCAATCTCCAAATTCTTGGTCATAAAGTCCACACCAATGGTACTTAAAGTATCTGCTTGAAATCTACCACTAACATATCTCTTAATCAGTGTAGTTTTCCCTACATCTTTTGCTCCACCAATAATTACTTTGAGTTTTATCATTCGAACTTCATTCCTTTCTTTTATTCAGAAGAACACAACTTTCCTATCACACTTTAGGAATACATCGTATTTGTTTTTTCTTAGCTCTTTATATGATTTATTTTCTTTTTATGATATATTAAATTTTCACTTCCCATTGATTTTGTTTCCTCAGAAAGTATATCTTTTATTTTATAATTGAAAGATTTTTAGTCATTATGGAATATCTACTTATTGGGATAAGCTTTTTTTAGGCAACGTAAATCATTAGATTGATAAATGACAATTAATATTCTTTTAACATAAAGGGTTGAAGAAAATGAAAATTCCCGGTTTATTAAATTATGAGGTCGATCTCCGTCTTAAGGAAGGAACGGGGACTTTAATCGAGTTTAAAGTTATTCATAATAATCGTCCAATCTATAATGCCGATATTATGGATTTTGATGAAATTAAGTATGATTTGGAAGATATTCTCTCCGAGAATGATTTATTTCTTCCCGATTATAGAATGGAAAAGATTTTAGAAAGGCTCGAGGAAAAATATCTAATTTTAACGCAAGAAAAACAGGAAATTACTGATTCCTATCGAAAACAAGAGCAGAAAATAATGGAGAGTCTTTCCTCGAACATAAATCGACTTAATCAGAGGAAGGTTGTTTTGGTTGGTTTGCAAGGAGCTGGAAAAACCTCTATCTATAGGGTGATTTTTGAAAATAAATTACCTCATGAAACACATGACATTAAACCAACGAAAGGCGTTGAGCGTCATTCTTTAAATCTATTTCAAAAGCCTGGAGATCATCAAGTTGAATCCGATGAAGTATTTGATGAAATGGAAAGTGAGCTATTTATATGGGATTTGGGAGGTCAACATTCCTTTTTTGAAAAATATTATGAGGAACCAGAATTCTATTTCAATGAAACGGATGTTTTGATATTTACTATAGATGCCTCTGATGTGGGAAATTATGAAAAAGCCCAGGAAAATCTCCATAGGTTGATTACTATTTTAGAAGAGCGGAATTTAATGAATTCTATGTTAAATTTAGAAGAAAATGTATTTTGTTTCATTCATAAAATGGACAATTTCCCTAATAGAGAAGAAAAATATGTTTCTCTAAAAAAGTATTTTAGAGAAGTGCCTGAAGATTATAACCATACAAAAAGGGTTATTTTCCTTTCAACCTCAATTTATGATTCCAGCATTCATACTGCTTGGACTAAAGTTATGCAAAAGATTATGCCAAAATCTTCTAAGTTAAATTTAATGGTCCAAGATCTTAAAAATGATTTGGGATTATTTGCAGCATTTATGATTGAAAAAAGGACAGGTTTACCGCTTTGCTCGTCTAAAACACTCTTAGATGAATCTGCTTTGGTCGGATCCACGAATAGAATTCTAATTTCTATTGAAAGGGTTCTACCAGAATTTCAACTTACGGGTGTTAAAAATATGTCAATCGAGACGAAAAATGGATTATTACATATTATTCTATTCAATGAATATTATCTGTTAGTTCTACTCTCACCTCCGGCAAATAATTTAAATACTTTAAAATCGAAAAAAATAATAGAAGATTTTATTTCTGATGCAAAAAGTTATATCTAATAATGGCATGGAGCGATTTTTTCTGAATCCTAAAATGTTAAAGAATAAATTTGAGAAATTAGAGTTATTTCAAGAACTTAAAGAAAAAGTTTATTCTATATTCCAGCCAGTAGATTCAAATGAAAAAAATGGATTTTATGGTGAGTTTTTATTATATAAAAATTTTGAACCCTTGATAAGGGAATTTCTTAATAATTTTTCAAAATTGGTTTTTGATGAAATTCCTAAGAATAAAATTGAGGATTTCCTTTGTTATATGAATAATCTCTTGAATAAGGTACACTCAAAAGGAAAATATGTCGATTTAAAACCTAAATCTATTTATTTTCAAAAATCTGGTAATATTTTTACCAATTACCGTGAGATTAAGGGTAATTTATTGATCGAATTTATTTTACTTTATCAAGAACCCGAAATGAGTGGAAAACATAATCCAAAAAGGTATTTTATCCCAAAATCAAAAATTCTTAGAGAAAAAATACCATTAAACCAAGATGATAAAAATTTCCATAAAAAATCACCTAAAAGGAATTATGCTTATAGAAATTCAGTGGATGGAAAAAATATTAAATTTTTCTATCCCTACTCCCAAACTAATCTATGTAGTCTAGAGAGTTTTGAGCCTGAAAAGAATGAAGCTGGAAAAAAGATACATAATGTTCTACAGATTTATCTTGAATATCGGCGGTTGCTCCCCCATGAAAAAGAACAATTCTTTCGGAATTACCAAAGAAATATCAATAAATGGCTTTTAAAAACTTTACTTGAAGAGTTAAAAGATTCAATTCCCTCTTCTAACGGGAATAATGAATTTCTTATATCGAAAACCTCATTATATGAAATTATAAAAAGATATACTAAAAAGAGCCCTCCGAATAAAACTATTCCAAAGAATATCTCAAATTATCTAAATACCAAGTTGGAGAAATTTCTTAAACATATTGTTATAAAAAAGCTATACAGTGATTTTGAAGAAAATTTACCGCATTGTACCTTTGATGAATATCAAGAGTTGAACGAGTTTATTGTGGGGTTTAAGAATATTGCCAATTCTCTGTTTTCTTTAATTGTGAAATTTGAAAATCTAAAGAAATCTCTTTTTCTTAAGAAGAAATTTATCTTTCATTCTGACTATTTTCTTCCCCTTGATTTGATTTCTTCCCACCATTATGAAGATATTCGAGGCTCGGAGAGACTCTTGAAAAGTTGGGATGATCTATTGGAACTGGATTCTCAAGATGAAAAGTATAGCTATAAGCGGGGTTTTGTTTCCAGGGGTGCATATCTTCCAGTGGATACCCGATATGTAGAACCGCCTCTTAGAGAAAAGATTTTATCCCAATTTGATCATTTTCATACTCATTTGTCCGGATTCCTTATAAAAGGCGAAAACTTACAAGCTATGAATCTAATATCGCCTATTCTTTCCCAAGGTGTTGATTTGATCTACACCGATCCTCCTTATAATACGGGGACGGTTGATTTTATCTATGATGATAATTATCAAAAATCCCATTGGAAAATGATGATGTGGGATAGAATTCGTTCCGCACAAGCCCTTATGAATGATGATGGTATCTTCTTTTCCAGTATAGATGATAATGAATTAGCCAATTACATGGAAATTTTAGAAGAAATATTTCCCAAAAGACTATATAATATAGTTTGGCAAAAAAAGACTCAGCCTTCATATTTATCCAAGGAACTTATTTCGGTTACGGAATATATTCTCTGTGCAAAAAACACAGAGAAAAGCTTAGAATTGATGGGGGATTTTGGAAACCCTCGAAAGCATACTGAATTGATCAATATCGGTAACAAACGATGCGTTCGTACCATTCCGAAAGATTCTGTAGAGATCAAAAAGGGTTGGACGGGAAATCTGAAAAAAGGAAATTATGGGGAAGGGAAACTATTTGTTAAATTGATGAATGGCCCTGTTTCCGTTGAAAAAGGAAGAGCGGATAGAGATTTAAAGTTGGAAACTCGTTTTAAGTGGACCCAAGAGAAAATCGAGAAGGAAATAAAGAAGGGAGGAAAAATTTTCATAAAAAGTATCAGGAGTCTTCGACCCACTATTCTTAGAAATTACAAAAAGCCGATAATTAAGGCACCGATTACTTTGTTCTCAAAAAAGGTCAATAATGAAATCCCAACGAACACCGATGCCAACAAAGAATTGAAAGATCTCTTCCGAATATCACCTTTTGATTATAGCAAACCGGTTGGGTTGATTCAATATTTAATAAGGGCCGGGACATATTATAATAAAAATGCGACTGTAATGGACTTCTTTGCCGGTTCTGGTACAACAGCACAAGCAACTGTAGAATTAAATCATGAGGATGGGGGCAATAGAAAATGTATCATAATTGAAAAAAATGAATATTTTAATTCCGTCTTGATCCCCAGAATCCAGAAGATTATGTATTCCCAAGAATGGAAAAAGGGGAAACCCTATGGAGATAAGGGCTATAAAGCCTTCTTTAAGTCAATTTCAATAGAAGGTTATGAAGACTGTTTTCTTAACTTAAAATTTATCAAAGCCGATCAAAATAAATCCATGTCAAAATCTCAACAAACAATGTTTAAAAATAGGGTTCTAAATCAATATACGGGTTTTATTACCAGTAAGGACCTTTCCAAATTTCTTAAATCAGAAGAAAAAAAACTTCTTTGCTATGAAATAGATAATTTTAATGAAAAAGTACCGCTATCGCTCAATGTCAATACATTTTCGGACCCTTTTAGTTATATGATGGAACGAGAAAGGGACGGAATACTTTATCTGGATTCCATCGATCTGGTGGAAACTTTTAACTTCTTGCTCGGATTAAAGGTGGAAAAATATTTTTTTGAATACAGAAATGAAGAAAAAGCAGAAGGAGATCCAAGGAAATATGTAATTATCCATGGGATGGGGAAATTTTATGTCAATTTTCCTCATATTGGCCACATTGATGACAAGGATAAAATTTCCAATTTTGATGAAAAACCCGCCCATAATTCTGGAACAAAAGCAGAGAAAGAGGAAAAACATCTTCTAATCATTTGGAGACCCCTGAAAGAATTGGACCTAAATGATGAGAAACTTTGGCTGAGAAAATTCATGGAAAAAAGGCTACCGAACATTAAATTTGATCAAATTCTTTTCAATGGGAAATCTTCACTGAAGAATGGCATACGAATTGAAGACATCTTCTTCCATAAGATGTTTAATTTGGATTAGGAAGTTTATTTTTTAAAATGCCATAGAGGTAGCCTAACATGTATCCAACCTCATATAATGCATCCTCTGTTAAATGATCTAATTTCTTAAGTGAATTATGATGTTCATCCCTAAATATCACTTTTTGGGCTTTGTGCTCCATCATCATACATTGTTTAGAATAATCCAATTTTTGATATTCGGGTTTTAATTCATCCACATTATAGCAAGCGATTAAATCTTCTCCAAAACCTTCTATTATGGCATTAAACATTGGTTTGAGTAATTTTGCAGAATGTTTCCTATACTCTTTTATTTTTTGAAGGATATTTTCTAATTTCTTTATTGGTTGGCTTTTAGCCTCTTCTGATCCTTGCGATGATCCTCGCTGTATTGCTTTCTTAAAAGGAGAGAAACCTTGTCTTAATCTGTATTGTACATAAACTTCATGGCCATTATGTGCTGCGGTGAGATACTTTTTGAAATTTTTCAATCTAAAAAGATATTTAAATAATTTGGAATAGGGTGCAACCTTCACATGGAATGGATGCCCTAAATCCGCCAAATAATGGGTTGCCCTTGATAAATACCGATATCCCCAATATTGATTTTTATCTTTCCAAGCCTTAAGAGTTTCATTGAAATAATGGGAAAAACATTTTTCGGTACAACCCACAGTCTTAAAGAAGAGTTTGAATTGCATATGCCGGTGTCCATGAGATCCTCCTGTTAAATCTTGTAAGGGATGAAGGTCCAAACCACAATCTAGGTCGAGATCGGGAACAGTAGAATAGTAAATAATGATTTTCCATGGTTTAATGCTGATTGATTCTGGAATATTTGTGGAATAATTGGCATTTCTCAACGCAATATCATGAGCCTCAAATTTTTTAATATTTCTGGTACTTTTAGCCTTCTCCTTGTAAATATTCACGTGGTCGGGCCCGACTTCCCAATTCCCATAATTTGGGTTGTCTTGTACTTTTACAGGATTGAGATCCAACATCCAAGAATGGGGAAGAAGGGAGAAATAATTGATATATTCATGGGTAAACCATGGAGCATTAGCTTGATTGAGTCTGGTATCGTTATAAAGATATAATTCTGTGCTATTATTCGCCATTTTTAATTGTCTTATGTGTTCAAAGCATGTAATGGATTTTGAAATTTCGGAAAAATATATAAAAATGCTTTTATATAATATATGAAAACAATATTGTAGGAGAAAATGGCAAAAATAACGGGCTCCAAAATTATAGAAGAATTGGAAACAATTGAAGTCCACCAAAATATTATCGATAAAGTAAGAAATAGGCTAGAATTACTTAAGGAAAAAAATTTTAAAATCGTCCTTTCCTTAGCTGGAGGTGCTGCAAAAGGGGTGGTGGGGAACGCGGCCTTCCTCTATTTTCTGGACCGATATGATATGATGCATTATTTTGAGGAGGTTTGGGGGGTTTCTGCGGGCTCAATGGTTGGAGGGGCTTATCTGGCTGGTGTATCAATTAATAAACTCATGGGGATTATTGCGAGTGTTCGATTACGGGATTTTATTCCCATTTCTATATCAATGCCGTTCCCTACCAATAGGATTAATGATTTTTTCGGAGCAATATTGCCCGTTGAAAATTTTAAGGATTTAAATAAATCATTTTATGTTTTAGCAACAAATTATACCCCTGAGCACCAATCAATTGATATTTTTCATACTGGGGATTTGGCCGATGCTATAACGGCCAGTATTACCCTTCCTCATATTTTTACTCCCTTTCAGATGGATGGAAATGTATATTTTGATGGAGGATTAGTGGAGAATACTCCAAATAAATCTGTTCTCCGAAATCACAAAAAACAAAGTGATAAAAGGCGAATGTCCATCATCTCCACTTGTTTTGGGAAGGCAGATCTAAAGCCCAATGATGGGAATCCAATTTCAAATCTCATAAATACATTAGCATATTACAGATATCGCCTTCAACTTGAACAAAATGAATATGTTCGCTCCCAACCCGGATGTTATCAGCTAATGTTCAATTTTGAAATAAATAATATTACAAAACTGCAATTCAATAAAATGGGCCCCGAAATTGTCCCTGCCTATGGCCAGTTATTGGATAAACTTTCGTATATATGCGAAAAGGATGCTTGGAATATTGATTATTGACAATGTTCCCAAGAAATTTACTTTTTTTAAGGGATATAAAAATATTATTCATATTTTTTCTTATCTTTTTTGATGGTAAAATATTCGCCCGGGAGAACGAAAACCATTTTAAATAAGCTGAAAAATATTGATTCGTGGTTTTGGTGCCGTTATACTCTTAATCCATACAGGGGATGTGAACATGCGTGTGTGTATTGTGATGGGCGAAGTGAGCGGAATTATCTTCATGATGATTTTGAGGGAATGATTTTCTATAAAAAAAACGCACCAAAACTACTAAAGTATAAGCTTAAAAATGCCCGTAATTTGATACCAGATATTATCGCTGCGGGTGGAACGTGTGATGCTTACCAACCCGCCGAAAAAAAATTTAAAATTACCCAAAAAATATTAAAAATTGTTAAAAAATATAGATGGCCCATTTGTATCTCGACCAAGAATACTCTTATTCAACGGGATTTGGAAATATTTGATCAAATTGGAAAAGACACTTATGCGGCCATAAATTTCTCTTTTAGTACAGTAAATGATGAGATCGCAAAATATTTTGAACCGGGTGCCAGTTCTCCCTCAGAAAGATTGGAGGTAATTAATTTAATTTCCCGGCAATTTCCCAATATCAATGTTGGAATTAATTATATGCCGATTATCCCTTTGATTGAAGATTCTCATCAACAAACTAGGGCAGTTATTGAAAATGTGGCAAATTCAGGGGCAGAATACGTGATTTTTGCCCCCCACCTCACATTACGCGATTCACAGAAAACCTTTTTCTTCAAAAAATTAAAGTTATATGCCGAAAAATACCTCAAGGACCTCTCTATATATCGAAAGTTCCTTAGTGAGTATATAAATGATAAAAATAAAGTTTTTCAATATCGGAGAAGGAAGAATGTACTTATTTTTAATTTATGTAAAAAGTTTGGACTCCAAGTAAGAGCCCCTAGATGGTATCCCAATGATTTTAGGAAACAAAATTATAAAGCGGCCGAACATCTTTTGCATAAGCATTATATATCATTAATCAAGGGAAGAGAAAAACCGTCTTATATGTGGGCAGCTTTTGAGATCCAGAATTTAGAGGTATCTCTTGGCGCTTTGGCTGTTCGAGGGCAATTAAACACAACAAAAAATCTTGATTCAAATATTTACCATGATATAAAGAAATTCATCAAAAAACCGACTACATTGGATAATTTTATGAGAAACTAATGCTTTTTGTTTTAGAAAATGAGTGGGCTGGCTTAATTTTTTTAATAAAGATCGCGTTTATATCAATGGAGAAAATGCAAACAATATCAAAATGTGAGCCCTTTGTTTGGGATAATCCAGATGCTTGGGATGAGGATTGGGCAAAAGAATGGCATAAAATTGAAAAATTGTTTGAAAAAATAGATGAAATTAAGCAAGTGTTCAATGATATTGAAGTTCCATATCTTTATCGAATATCACAAAAACAAGTTATGATTAATTTAGAAAAATATGCCTATTCTCTCAGTAAGCTGATTGCCAATAAGTATAAATGATTAAATTTGCCTTTCCTTTCATTATAGAAAGGAAGAATATAACTTGAGTGGTTTTTGGGTTTTTTAGTCTTTTTAACTCTGCTTTTGAACTACAACGCGAGTAGATGCAAGATTTTGAAAAAATCGGGTGGATTTTTGTTTATTTGGCTCATTTCGATATAAAATATAACCAATTGGCAGATCAATGATTAATATAAAAATAATTTTTCCAAGAGAATGGATGGCGGATTTTTTTATATTTGGGTAAAATTCATTTTTCCTAACTTTTTTAGTTTTTTGGGTGCATTGAATCACCCTAATCTTAAAGATCATCTGTCCTAATGTTTGTCCTTTATTGAAATATGTACAAAGAAAGAAATATACGAATTGAATTAAGATTATGATAGGTAAAGCCTCGCTAATTTTTGGATATTGACTGCTTGAAGAATCACTTGGGGCAAAAATAATTCCGATAGGGAGAGATACCAAGAGCATATCGATGAAATAGGCCCCAGCCCGGGTCGAAAAATCCGCATTTGTATATTTTTGCATTTAATCAAAAAAACTTAATATCTAATTGCTTTTATTTTTATCTATGAAACTCTCCTATTTTCTCATAAAAGAAAACGTTGAAAAAAATGCCACTCAAATGGAAAGGAGAGAGGTTTCCTTGGAGCAATTGAGGGGAGAATGTCATCCTGTAAAGCTTAATAAAAAATATCTTAATCTCTTTCTCGACATCCAAATTGAAGATAAAAAACCCTTTAATGAAAATGAAGAAATTAAAGACATCTCGGAAATTTTAAATATTAATTTACCGATTTTGGAGGAAATTATCACCGATCAAAGACCGAGGCTTGAGCAATATTTAGATTTCACATTTATTTTATTTAAATCCATAAACTTACACGAAGAAAAGGATTTCCTTAAAACAGAATACCAAGTTGGTTTAAAAATTCTCGAGAACATCGTTATATGCATTCATAAAAACAAGCCAGTCAGCTTGGAACAGCTATATAGATATTTCATTAGAAACGAAAGAAATCTGAAAAAAGGCGGAGTCACATATCTGACTGCTACTTATCTTGATTGTTTGACGGATCCTATTTTCTCGGTTCTGGGAAATTGGAGGAAACTATCAAAAGATTTAGAGAAAAAGATTTTAAAAAAACCCAATAAAGATTTATTAAATATTATGATCGATTTAAGGGCTTCAATAATGGATGTCGATTATATCTTGAGGGCCGACAAGGAAGTAATTAACCGAATGTTGGCTTTACCGAGTATTTTCACCAAAAAGTTCATTCCCCCAGAATTGGATGATCATATTGTCCATTGTACGGATGAAGCTAAAATCCTCTTTGATATTATTTCGGATTTAATGAGCATTTATTATTCCTCCGAGTCCAGCATTTTGGATAAGTCATTGGCACGCTTAACAGTAATCACGGCAACATTTTTGCTCCCTAGCTTAATTGCAGGTATTTTTGGCATGAATAATCCTGGTTTTCCGGAGATCAATTTTTATTGGGTTATTCTAATTATGCTTTGTTTCATGGCTCTGATCTTTATTTACTTTAAGAGAAAGGATATGATTTAGTAGGGAAATTTTTTATTATTGATAAGATAGAAAAAATTTTTTTGCTCCAAACTGCATTATCTAGAATATAATGAAAAAATTGAAATTTAGTCGGCTGTTGGTTTTATTCCTTGCTATTGCCATTCCTATTTTTATAACTTATAATTTTTGGGTTTATGATTTTAAACTAAATTGGCTTCCCGTCAGCTGGCAAGAAAGTAAATTTATTCTGGCACTAGTTCAACATGTTACTCCAATTCTATTTTGCATTGCGTGGATCTATTTCTTTTGGGTTCTAGCAACTCTGATTGCGGATTCGATTGATTTAATGAATAAAGAATCCAGCTTTATATCCGTACATTATTTATTTTTCTTTGGTGTCAATACACTCGTACTTTTCTATATTTTCTTAATTCCTCTTATCACCCCTGTAGTTGCGATCCTGGCATACAGTTCAATGATTTTTAAAGGATTGACTTCAAGGGTATCGTATGATTATTTGGATGAAGGAACTCAGACCAGCGTGCGGATAATCACATTTCTGGCAGCAATACCCGCCATATTTTGCTCAATTCTAATTATACCTGAATCATTACAAATTTCTTTGGAAATATGGAATGACTTTTGGCTAAACTATGTAGACGATCTCTTTTTCTTTATTAAGGCACTAGGTGTTGCCCTTTCTATTGGTGCAACCGTACTTATTTATAAAAGGGGTGTCCAAGAAACTGAACATGGTAAAAAGGTAGAGAAAATTAAAGCAACTCCGGGTTTAATCCTTAGTGAATTTTTAATTGTATTGTTTATTTTATTTTTAAACTATCAAAATATTGAATTCGTTGAGGTATTGTATTACTTGAGTCCAATTTTCAGTGGATTTACATTCGTAATTAATATAGTAAAGGGCAGAAAAAGTATGGAGGGTGACTATGGGAATCCTCTTGGAATTGCGGTATGGTTCGCCTTTATGATTACCATCCTTCTATTTCGAAGATATGAATTTTTACGGATATGGTCCATCATTATTTCTGCTATTCTCTTTACCATTTATTTTATTGCCTTTCTCAATCATCCAACCCATGAAAAGAAATCTAATTGAAAACCTCAGCTTTTGCTTGTTATAATCAAGCTTACTTCACTTTTGATTAGTTTTAAATTCGGAAAATTCTTTTTGCTTTCTTACTTTTTTATCTTGTTTTCCCATGGAGGATAAATCTAAAGGAAGGTTGGCTGCTTTCACCAGTGGAAGTTTAATGGGATTGGTTTCTATATTTGTCAACCGATTATCCTTCCTGCCAACGCAAACTATTGTGTCTTTACGGGGAATCTTTGGATTTTTTGTCCTCTTAATTTTAATTCTTTCTATGAAAAAAGGCTATTATCTCTCGGCTATGCTAAAAAAGTTCGCTTTATTTATTTTTCTAATAGGTTTAAGTGCATCATTTACTATCTTTTTCTATTTTAAATCTATTCAAATGACAAATCCGGGGACTGCTGCATTTTTATTATATACTGGGCCAGTATGGGCCGTTATTTTTATGTGGCTTTTTCTAAAAAGAGTTCCTAAAAGAGAGGATATTCTCAGTTTTATTATAGCTGTTATTGGAATTGCGTTCCTTACAGAACCATGGACAATCGATATTAATGACTATGCAAGGAGCAACCTTTATTTTGGTCTATTTTATGGGATTTTATCCGGTTTATGTTTGGGGATTTATAATACTCTAAAAATTCAGTTCTTCTCTCAATGGGAAAATTCAAAAAATTCAACAAAGCTAGGGAATATGAATGTAGTTATGATTTCGATGGCTGCTTTAGTTTGTCTTGTAAACTTTTTTACCTTTGCATATCCGGGTGTGAAATATTACGATGACTTAGGCTCTAATGACTGGGTTGCTGCTTTGTTGATGGGCATTATTCCCACGGCATTAGCATTTTCTCTTATAAATTATGGGCTTCAAAAAGATTATGCGGGGGATGTGATCATATTTTCTTATTCAGAACCGGTTGTGGGATCTATAATTACCGCATTTCAGAATGATATTATGCCTTGGAATTTACTTCTGGGCGGGATCCTTATTATTTTTGCGAACTTACTAATCGTGATGAAAAAGCGAATAAGAAAGAGAATTAAGCAATGTAATGTTGCCCAGTAATTAAAAATGGCTGCTAATGACTGCTAATAGGTCTATAAATCAATTTTTTCTAAGTCTTGGATGTAAATAAAATTAACATTAGCCGCTTTAGCTGCCTTTTCATCGGTTTGGGTATCACCAATGAACAAAACCTTGGAAGGGCTCAATTTTTTTTGTTTAATTATTTTAAGTAATCCCTCTGGATTGGGCTTGGCCTTAATTACATCATCTCTCCCGATCAAAATCCGAAAGGGAAATCCATTTTTGAATTTTTTCAAGATTTTTTCAATGCTTGAATGAAAATTGCTGGAAACTATCCCCCAAAGTGTATTTTTGCCTACCATCTTTTTTAAAGTCTTTAATCCCCTTAAAAATAACCACGTAGGCTTGGATTTTCCTTCCTCAATGGTTTTTCCTTCTTGAATCTCTAAATATTTATGGTAATATTCAAGAGCATCTTTTCCAAGTTCCTTTTCAATGAATGTAAAATTTTCATGAAATCTGTTTGATGGGAGATTTAGGTTGTGTGTTTTTCGGGTATATTCTTTAAAATGTTCTTTGATCTCCTTCCAGTTCACATTCAAATCAAAAAGTGTTCCATCAAGATCAAATAGTAAGGCATCTATTTCTTTAAGTATATTAAAAAGTATTTTCTTATTCCATTTTTCGGTTTTTTGGGTTCTTGAGGGCATTGGAGTTTTCACTTCCTTAAGTGAAGGAAAAATAAAAAATAGGTAATAATAATCAAATCCTTCATAGGATTATCATTATCACCAGATGGTATGGCTTTAGTACAAAAAGTTTCTACGGGAATTCTTACGGGTACGCCGTTTTTTAGCCTTCTTTCTTCGTTTTTTGCTTTTGAAATGGCGCTTAGGAAGAGGTTTCTTTTTAATTTCTTTTTCCTGATATCCTTCAATTCTAACTAAAAATCGATATTCATCTTCCATTACAAGACTTATGGCTTTTCCCCGTTCCACATTTCCCGATTCGCTTGAGATCCTGGCAGTTCTGCCAATTCTATGGACATAAACTTCCTCGTATGCTGGAATATCGTAATTAAATACATGGGTAACATCCGGGATATCTAATCCTCGAGCAGCAACATCCGTTGCAATTAAACAATTAATTTTTCGCGATTTAAACTTGTTTAAGACAGTTTCTCTTTGGTTTTGGCTCAAACTTCCCATAATAACATCAATTTTCAATGGAATATCCTTTCGTTTCTTAAGTCTCTTGTAAAGCCAGTTTCCTGTCTTTTTCGTGTTCACAAAGATTATACAATGGGTTGGTTTTTCTTGCTTAAGGATTCGAATGAAATGATAAAATTTATCTCTGAATTCTTTAACAAGATAATAAGATTGATCGCAGTGTTCTACTGTAAGATCATCTTCAGAAACATTAATTTTTATAACATGTTGTCCCTTGGTAAATTTTTTCCCAAGTTCATCAATTTCCCTTAACATTGTCGCCGAAAAACATAAAAGTCTTGGTTCTGCGTGATACATGGCATCCAATAAAAGATATTCAATATCGGGAAAGAAACCCATATCTAACATTCTGTCTGCTTCATCAAGCACGACAAATTTAACATTATCAAAATCTATTACTCCTTTTTTGTATAAATCTATTAATCTTCCAGGTGTCGCAACAATAATTTGTGCTCCGTTCTTAATCTTATTTATTTGAGGATTGTAAGAGACTCCCCCATAAATTTTAACCACTGAAACTTTGTTGTATTTCGTTAAACCTTTTATTACCTTATATATTTGTCTTGTTAATTCTCTTGTTGGGGTAATAATTACTGCTTGTACATTCTTCTCGTTTCTATCAATGCTCTCTACCACTGGGATAGAGAACGCGAGCGTTTTACCGCTTCCAGTTTTAGCTTGTGCTAAAATATGACTTTCTTTTGACTTTAAAATCTTGGGGATTGCTTTCTCCTGAATTTCTGTGGGTTCTATAATTCCCATATCCTTTAAAGCCCTTGAAGTCTCCGAATCAATAATTTCATAATTAATATATTGCATTTTTCTTAATTCATCTCTTTTAATATATAAATATCACTGATTATATGTAAAATTTTGCTTCTTTTGTTAGAATCTTCCAAAATTTTCCAAATTTTGTCCACTCGTGATTTTTCGGCTTTACTCAATCGACAAAAAATAAATATTTCCCGAATCCAACTCATCTTGAAATTAAAAATGAGATATCGTTCCTCGCCGATGTATCATCTGAATATTATACAAATTTTTTTAAGTTTTGAATGAGATAGTTTACTTAAACATTTATTTAAACAAATAAAACTTGAAAAAGTCAAGAGAAATGAGTAAAAATGACCGTTGATACTCAATCCCAGAATAACGTGTGTCCAAAATGTGGATCTGCCATGCAATACCGGCGGATTAAAATAGCCTCTGATGAAATCCGCATCATCCTTCAATGCCAAGCATGTAGATATTATGTTGAACAAAATTAAATATACAAGATTCTCTGAATTATTTATTTACCTTTTCTTTTTGAAGGTCTTTTTCAATAAATCTCTCTTCTATTCAAATATTTCCTAGTTGTCTGTTAATTTTATAATATTTTTTGGAACAATCTTCTTTATTTCTATATCATGTTTGCATAATTTTTTATTTTCAAAAATTTAATTTTAGTGTATATGAATTCAAAAAAGGATACAGAAAAATTGGCTTTAGATGGGGGAGCTAAAGCCATTATTGAAGATCAATCCTGTTTGGAGTGGCCAATCCTTCCTGAATCTGCCAAAGAATATGTAAATGAGATACTTAATGAAAAACCTGCAAAGATTTCAACCAATCCCATCACGGATATTTTCACCGAAGAGTTTTGCGATTACATTGGGGTAGATATGGGTATTCCAATGGTGAATGGCACCTCCGCGCTCCTCTCTGCTTTCACTGTTTTAGGTGTTGGGCCGGGAGATGAGATCATTTGTCCCTCATATACATATTGGGCTACTGCAATGCCTGCATCTTATTTAGGGGCAAAAATTATTTTTGCTGAAATTGACCCTATAAGTCTGTGCATAGATCCCGATGATGTTGAAAAAAAGATCACCGATAATACAAAAGTTGTCGTACCGGTCCATGTTTGGGGTATGCCGTGTGAGATGGATCGAATTATGAAATTGGCAAAAGAAAATGATCTCTTTATTATAGAGGATGCTAGCCATGCCCATGGGGCATCTTACAAAGGAGATATGGTGGGATCTTTCGGAGATATATCAGTTTTTTCTCTTCAAGCCACGAAATTAATGCCTGCAGGAGAGGGCGGCTTACTCTTAACGAACAATTTAGAGTATTTTGAAAAAGCTCTGGCTATGGGACATTATGAAAGGCTTTCATCTCCATATTTACTGCCTTCAAGCGATTATATTAAATACCATAGAACAACAACCCATGGCTTCAAGTTCAGAATGAGTCCTTTGCATGCTGCTATAGGTCTTGCGTACCTAGAAACTCTGGATAAGGATAATGCCTTAAGAAATAAAAATTGCAAGAAGATCAGATCCAAAATTGATCAAATTCCGGGATTTCATGCCTTTACACCCCCAGATAATGTTAAAAGGGTTTATTATGAAAACGTGATTGAATATCGTGAATCAGAAACTGGAATCTCCAAAGAAAAGGTTGTGGAGGCATTAAAAGCTGAGGGGGCGCAACTTAGCGAAAATAGATACCCCCTACTGCATCAACAACCATATTTCAAAGAAAGAGGGTACGATGGGGATGAATTAACCCTAACTGATAAGATTGTCGGTAGACTTATTCGAATCCCTAATTTTTCTGCGGAAAATGAAAAATTATTAGACCAATATATCAAGGCCTTTCACAAGATTGATAAAAATTTGCTTTAATTGTGTTGTTGAAAAAAGATTATATCTATTTTTTATCCGTTAAATTATTTTTTGCTTTTCCTTATTCCATTTGACATAATAAAAAATAGGGGCTCCCAAGAGGTACATAAAGAACTCAAATAAAATACCCTTTATTGAACGGCCTCCTTTTTTCAGTCTATACTCAAAAGCTTCAATTGTATTGCCCGAGAGATTTCCTACGGTTATCATTAAGATATATACAAGTATTGCTTTGCTCTTTTGCACTCCATAATACTCGATCAAGCGTTTAAATGCTTCTTTTGATGGATTTCCTCTGGTTTCCGCGTAATGTTGTGCAAAAGTGAGGGCGAGTGCTTCATCCTTTTTCACGTTCATTGTTTCAGTGTCAAAAAGTTCTTGAATTTCTTTATCCGTACAACCCGCCTCCAAGGCCTTCTTACAATGATACCAGGAACACATAATACAGCCATTTACAGCAGTGACCGCGAGCATTATTTTTTCTTGGAAGGCTGGGCTAAGGCCTGCTATGCGTAATAAATCTTTTGATCTGATCATCTCTTTTATGATCTTGGCTGTATGCCCCGTAAATGAGGAAAATGTGAATGTCCTCTTATCAAATGCTTTTCCGTTCAAAACTTTTCTCAACTGGGTTTGAATAATTTTTTTGGCTTAATATTCCTTATTCCTTTATTTTATAATCTGTTCCTCTAAATCCTCTGCAGTTCCTTTAAAACCTGTAATCTTGATTATTTTATTATGTGACCTTAATCCTTTTACGATCTGTCCATCGCAATCCAATTTTTTCTTAAAATATTTTTCAATGCTCTTATTTGCCTTGCCTTTGGTGGGGGGTGCCCGAACTTTCATCATAAGCTGCCCTCCATAATCCCGGTAGATTCTATCTTTTCTTGCGTTTGTTTTAATTCCTAATCTAATTAAAAATGTATTCTTTCCTTCTTTCGTAATTTCTTTTCCTTCTCCATTTTTTTTCCTCCTAATTCTCATTTGTCTTTATTTCTCCTTTATTGTCTCTATTTTGGGAATTATTTTTTGTTGTATTAGATTAAACAATTTTTTCTAAATCTTCCGAATATATTCTTTTCCAAAAGTCTCATAACCTCCTACCAAGATTTGATAGGTATCTTTAAGATCGAGAGAATTACTCTGTGGGATATTTTCTGCTTTTTGAAGCAATCCACGAATTTCAATTTTATCTCCGCAGCGATAATATCCAACTAATTCATGTTCAAATACTAACAATCTAGTTATATTTTTAGGTTGGATTTCTAATTTTTCTAGATATTCATTGTTATTATTTTGTTGATAATCTCTGCCAATTGGATTATTGTGTACTTTTTTAATTTCATTCTTTTTTCTATCTTGATTTTCTGTTTCATTTTTTGATTGGTTTTTATCCTTAGTACCTGAATCCAACATATCTATTCCTTTAATTAGGAAAAGGCCAGGATAATAAAATCCCCATGTGTCCTTCTCCACTTTTGCTTCAATCTTTACCGGGAATAATGGGTGAAATCTTGTTTTTTTAGTATATAACGGAATTTTAACTAATTCGGACTTACTGGGTGCGAAGGTAACTGAAACTTTCCTATCACGATAAAAAAAGAGATATGGTTTATTATAAATATATTCAAAACATTCCTCCATGGGAAGCCCAGTCTTAATTGACATCTTTTCCGCTATGGGTAAAATCTCAACCTTCATGTAATTTCTTAATTTTGCATCTTGAGAACGATTAATTGGGGCGTTATTGAGGATCTGTTCGGTGTTGAAATTCCCGTATATCATTAGATCAATATCAGAGTGTGAATGATGAGCGCCCCACAAGATTGACCCGGATACTCCTATGTTTTCCATACCAATATCAAACTTTTCATTGAAAAGGTATGCAACCTCAATAGTTTCCCGTTCTAGAGTATCTAATTTCTTTCTTTGATCGAAATCTCCCTTTTTCATGATTTTTATTAGATTTTGTAATCGCTTCTGTGGATTCCAATGGATTTTGACTTTTTTAGGGGGGATAATTATGAGATCTGTATCAAATACAGATGAATGGGAGAGATATTCATTATTTTTTATATTATTTTTGGCCGATTGGGAAGAGTAATTTGGCAATATTCTAATAAACCGATTATTAGTTTCCTTTTGCTTCCAATATCGCATTTCATGTTGCTTGAACTCTTGTATGGGGTCAGTGGGGATCATAGATTTATGTACTTTTTGGTTATTGCTCTTTACTTTTTTATATTTTTGCAAGGCCATGATCCCCCCCTCAATATGCAGAGATCCAATAACTTGATATATATCCCCTTTTTCATCTTGAATATAATCTCTATCTCTAAAAATATTCTTCAATTCTCATCTTTCCCTTTATTTTATTAAGTTTTTTTAATATTACTATTAAAATTTGATAAAAAAATGCTATCATTAATGAATTATAGGGTTTCAATAATGAAATCAATTTTATCTATAATCTCTTCTTTTTTATCAGATTCGATTCTGAATCCGCCTGCTAAGGCATGACCACCTCCATCCCCTCCGACCTTATCCATGAGTTTATGGATTATTGTTTTTGCTCCTTTTCCATTATGGAGATCTACAAATTTTTGGGAACATCTTACGGAAAATTTCAATTTACCATCCTTTATTCCCCCTAATAGGAGGACTTTGTTAGTTTGATAAATCTTATTGATGGTTGCAAAGGTTGAAGTATCACTCCATTGATCTGGAGGAAGCTTGTTGGTTAGATCGACAATTAGGGCATGCTCTGTTTTATCTTTTTTCATTTTCATAAAGGTATTTAAATTATTAATTATGTTTTCAATATAAGTGAGATATTTCTTTTTTGATTCTCTGGACGCGTGTGGAGCGCTAATAAGCCGAAACGCCTCGTTGGGGTTATCATGTCCTATAATCGATAATAATTGGGCATGCTCAAAGGTAAAATGCAAAATATTCTTCTTTTTTGGTATTACCAGATATTCCCCTAAGAGGTTTAATATTCGGAGTTTTTCTGCTAGCAATTGCTGTTGAGCATCATCTAAATCTGCAATCTTTGTTTTTGGTGGTATATTGAGATCCTTCAATATTTTCGCTGCTTTCTCCTTTTTTCCTTCTATTTGAGGCATATAGGGAAGGATTGAATGTGCCAAACCCTGGTCTGCTCTCTCAAATTGGCCCCCAAATGCACATATGCCGAATTTTACCTCTATTTTTTCTTGAATAATGGCTTCTTCTGCTACTTTCCTATTATAGGAGGAATAATCTCCAAAGTGTTGAAGTGTATCGCCTGCCATAGCCAACGTAGCAATCCATGCCATTTTTTCATTTTTTTCATCCACCGCTTTAGCAAACATATAATTTAAGGTGGAACCCACAATTTCTTTGAGTCCATTTAACCCAAACTGAGTTGGATTACAGTTATAAATATTTTCATGAATCTGTGAATCTTTTTTGATTCTCTGAAGATGGTGATCAAGAATATAGACATGTATTTCGGGATTTTCCTCTAAAAATGACTCTAATAGGTCAATAGGCGGTGCCAAATCGGAAAAAATTATGGCTGAGCGTTTCTTCATATTTTTCTCTAATTTTTTAAGATAATTATCCCAACTTTGCTCTAATGTGTTGGAATATCCCTTATATGATTTATCGAGATTTTTAACCATTTCTTTTATAAGAAGTCCAGATCCTAAACCATCTGCATCTGTATGATATACCGATACAATCTCATCATAGTTATCCAAATTTTCGAGAAATTCTAAGGCCGCAGTTTCCAAGATATCTTCAAAATCTTTGTGTAATCCATACATTTTTATTGAAATCTCCTAATATTTGAATATTTATCCCACTTCAAATTATTTAGATCAAGTATTTTTTTCTTAATTCAAATAATGATTGTTTACTAATAAAGTGAATAAACCATTATTTTTTTTTTAATTGGAATATTTCTCTAAGCCAAGGAAAGAAAAAAATCTTGAAATACCAAATAAAAGAATTAAAAGATACATTTCAAAACCTCATGGAAGATATTAAATTTAAAATAAACAATTAAAAAATGATTCTTATGCATCAAAAAAATGGAAAAACTTTCAAATGGCTTTCATTTCTTCTTATCGGTCTTTGTATTTCATCTTTATTCGGAGCTTTTTTGACGAGTATGGTTTCTCCTTTGGATAAAAATTCTGAAGGAAATGAAAATCTTCATATTCAGAATTCTCCTATATGTTCATCGGAAGAAAATCAATATTTAGGTCAACAACCAAAAAAGCTCAGGGATTATAATGGCTTAGGCGAAATAGAAATCAATAGTATATTCATACCAGATTCAGTAGATTTCAATTCCTTCTATATCACTCTTGTTCCAACTCAAAAAAACATTACAGCAAAAAGCTTAGGCAGTCCTGAATTCCTAGGGACCATTAATCCAGCAACAGCGGAAAGGAGCTCGGACTCGTCTAACGGAAGGATAAGTAATGTAACAATTTTGATGAATGAAACAATTAGGTGGGATTATTTTTATAATGCTAGTGAGAAAATTTTAGGTTATAAACCGTATTTTGAGCCAGTATCTCTAAGAAATATGTATTTAAACCATTCAAAACTTTCTGAAGACAAGTATCTCACCGAATACGATGGTGAGAGTGGCTTTTTCTATAATTTCACTGAAAACTTCGAAAATAATGAAAATGGGACAATAGATTTAACCTATGAAT
>CAZEPC010000021.1:0-23988 GCA_964513765.1 uncultured archaeon | reverse complement strand
TAAAAAATGGACGGAGGAACATGAAAAAGAAACCGCTCGTGTGTTGAACCAGATCGAACCAGATATATTTCGCTTTCGGACTCTTAATGTTATGGATAACTCCCCTCTCAAAAAGGATATTGAATCAGGAGATTTTGAAATTGTACCTCCGTTAGGCATTTTAAAAGAACAAAAGATGATTATAGAGAACCTTGATAAGGGTCTTTCTTCCTCCATGAAAAACGATCATGTGTCAAATTACACATTTATTCAAAGTTCTCATGTAGGAAGCGACAAGGAAAAGTTGTTAAAACAGTTGGATGAACTTATAGATGATCCAAGAGTCGCAGAATGGAAACACAAGAGCCTAAAAAGGATGTAATGCTCACAAATACTGGCTTAATGAATATTAAATCAGAGAAAAAAGTAAAGTAGTAAAGTAGTAAAAGAGTAAAAAAGTAAAAAACGTTGTTCAGGTTCTTGAAAGGGCGTTAAAAGCCTTTTAGATCTTTAATTCCATTTGTTGGCGTAAAATTGACATTAGGGTTCCATCCAACCCATCTATCAATTTCGAGAGATTTTTCTCTAATTGTATAATCCAATCCGGGGGGTGATATCTTTCCATCCCATATATTATCATCCATTGATCGGGAAGGATCTGTTGTGTTTCATCGATATAATAGCTTTCCGCCTCTTGGATCTTCTTCTCGAATGTATCGGATGCATATTGAAACCGTTCTAATAATTCCGCAAGTTTCTCCATTGTGGGGAATTCAGTTCTTTCTCCCTCCGCTTCAGAATAAGGTTTGAAGTTCTTAATCGTCTCTTCATAGCCCTCCATTAAATCGCTTAAGAACCTCAGAAAATCCAATCCCAGAAGCATTGCTTGAATTATTTCTTGATTGGAATTTGCTTGTTCTTTTATTTTTTGTGTATTTTTTATGGTATGGGGTATTTTTTGCATCGCAACTTTCGCGGGATAAATTTTTCTTCTACGTTCCGTTGCCTCAAAAAGTTCTTTTAACCAAGGTCGATGCTGATGTTCTTGGAGGGTAAATAATTGGGTTTGAAGTGCTTTCTCGTAATGGTTCCAAGGGAGTTTATCCGAATGCCAATCATTAGGGGGATCCCACATCAACTCAGCTCCGATGCATACGCCGCAAATTTGAGTATCTAATGGATTAGCGCAGACAACCCAAGAGGTAATTAAGGTTCCGAGCGATTCTGATTCCTTTACACGCATAGCTTGTCCTGCGATGTTTTCGATCCGGGTTCGCAAATTTGGGATTAAAAGATCAAAATCCGAGCTAATGCTGGGTGCCCCCATCGTTCTGAATCCTTTTTCTTGAAAGAACTCAAAATGAGGAAGGATTTTTCCCGCCTCTTTCTCCTCTTCGCTTAAGTTCTCATCCCTCCAGCTTTTATAAATCCAATACATAATCACGATATCTTTGTGTAATTGCTCCAAGTTCTCGGGATATTTAAGCAAATAATCGTGCCACATAATGGGAAATTTATTGTGTTCCAAAACCCGGGTAGCAACTTTATTAATAAATTGAATATATAACTCCGATTTGGTATGATCTTCCAAATATTTCTTGCATTTGGGGCAGTTTCCCAGCTGATAAACTTCATCTGCACCGATATGAATGAATTCCGAATTAGGATGTGCCTCAATGATTTGATCTACGATTTCAAAGGCCAATTTTTCACTCTCCGAATGAAGAGGACATAGAGAAAACACTTGGTATGTATCCTTCAGATCAATGGGTTTCCCATCTGGTGTCTCCTGCAGATGCTTAAATTCTTCTTTTTCTAATATAAATTCTACATGACCGAATATCTGGATGAGAGGAATCACCTCCAAAAAGAGATTTTCGCAAAGTTGCATTATTTCATGAAACTGTTTTCGGGACCATGCATGTTCATGCACAACAGGGGAGAGGTATCCCTCATACGGAAACTTGTCCTCATATTCTATAACAACGCAATTATATTTGTAATGGGCCATTTTCTCCAGAAGATCTTTGGTATATTCCACAGAAGGCATTAAATCCTTGAGATCTAAATGAAATGCTCTTTTATCGGTTTTCGGATAATCCGCAATCTCAATAGAAACAAATTCCTCGTCCGTTGTATTCAACTCTGCCCATTTAGCCATTTGCAAAAATGTTTGAAGCCCATTAAAACATCCATGGGAGGCATTTGCGTAAATAATCATACCCACATGATCAATCCATAAATAATATCCCTCTTTGTTGATCAGATCGGGGTTGCTTTCCTCCTTTGAACTGTGTTGCTCTTTGAGGGTAATTGCCTTCTTAAGGGCATCTTGCAACCATTCGTTCAGCTCGTCTTGATCGGTGTCCTTTTTGTAGAGGAAAGCCCACTTATTTTTCTCATGAATGTCAATTGATAAGTCCTCCAACAATTTTGGTTTGTCCTTCACTTGAATTCCAAGTTCCCTACATTTTTCAATGAAGGTCGGGATATAGCCCATGAGGAGGGGTGCATTAAGGGCCAATTCCATGTCTTTTCGCCATTCAGAGACCGACCACCAGTTCTTTTTTCCTTTGGGTACTTCCCCTTGGAAAAATATCGGTTTGGGCATTAATGTTTCATACATCCTCTGTAAGGGAGGATTGTCTTTAGCATACAGTTCATCATTTAATTGTGCTTTCATATACAATTAATTAGAGAATTGAAGAAAAAAAAGCTTGGTTTTTAGGATTCTTCTTGATTGAGAAAAACCCTTACTTTCATTTTTTCTTAAAAAAACTTAACCCTTCCGCTTTTCAAATCATAAAGGGCCGTTAATATACATGGCATGTCTTTTTCTGGAAGTAAATCCATCAAAACATTCTTTAAATACTCTGCTTGGGCTTTTGCATTTTCTTCCCATGTTCCTTCTTCAAAAAACCCGAACCATTCAAAAGGATCCATTCCCGCCATTTTTTCAATTCTTTTCAGAGTTTCATTTCCAATATCCTGTCTCACGTGCTCTTCCTTTTCCTTATTTCCCTTAATAGACATCCCACAATTGGTGTGTCCCATAATAATTACAAATCTTGCATCAATTTCAAAGATTGCGGCTAACATCGATCTAAGTACATCCTCTCGCACTAAATTTCCCGCATTCTTTAACACGAGCATTTCACCTGGTCTGGCTTGAAATATCTTCTCTACAGGCACTCTTGAATCAACGCAACTTAGGACGATTGTTCGGAGTGAATCATTATAATCATCGACCCCATCTTTCTTGTTTTGCCATTCTTGATTTCGCTTTAATAATTTATGTTTAAGCTCTTCCTCGGTTGTGCCTTCCTCACAATACTCTATTTCTCCCATATATTTTTCACACGCTAAATTATTCGGCCCTTAATTTTTCAGACATAAATTAAAAATTGAAGGGGAGATTTTATTAAATATTCACAACATCAAAATATATAAATTTTCCATGGTTTTTTCGGAAAAGCAATTAAAAACATTACACACTTTAGGGAATTAAAAGATGAACGTATGTACTTTAGGAAAATTAGAATTAGAAACTGATTTGATATTGGCTCCTATGATGGATATCGGCACTCCTTCGTTTCGACAATTGGTTATGGATTATGGTGGGGTAGGAATGATATACACTCCGATGCTTTTTATTAATCAAATGGTAATTGCTCCCAAAACTATTTTACCCCAATTAGAAATGATTGAAGAACAGAGGCCAGCCGCTGTGCAGATTGTGGGGTCCGGGAAAGATGAGGATAGGTTAAAGGAGGCCATTGAAATCCTTAACACTTATGATTTCGATGTGTTAGACATTAACTCGGGGTGCCCATCCAGTAGAACGATGAACTCGGGCGGGGGAGGTGCCCTTATTAGGGATCATGTCAACTCAAATGTTCAGGACGGGTCTTGCGGATTAGAAGATAAGAGTCGGTTCCATAAATTTATCGAACGTGTCTTGAAGTATTCGGATAAGCCGGTATCGGTAAAAACTCGATTGGGTTACAACGATGAAAACGAGATCTTTGAGATGATTGATATGTTTAATGATGTACCCATTGAATTTTTAACAATTCACGGAAGGACCATCTCGGAAAAGTATAAAAAAGGTATTCATTACAGCGTCCTGAAGAAGGTTAATGATGAACTGGAGGTTCCTCTTGTGGGGAACGGTGATGTATGGGATTATGAATCCTATAGAAAAATGAAAGAGTCGACGGGATGCGATGCGGTCATGGTGGGGAGGGCGGCGAAAAGCGACCCCAAGATCTTTCAAAAAATTTGGAAAAAGGAACGAGCCGCTCGGAGTGATGAACTACTTCCGGACATTGAGAAATTAAATTCCATTAAGGAAGTAAAAGGAATGCTGAAGAAAAATAAGGAATTTATTGAGAATCTCTCTTCCTTTTGGAATAACGAACGGTTTTTATTGACTGAAACCAAACGTCTATCAATTTGGCTAATCAAAGGGATCCCCGGATATAAAAATGTAAGAAGAAAGCTCTCTTTAATTCAAGATTTCGGAGATATGTGGAAGTACATTATGAGTGAGGAATTTAACGAAGATTTTGCCTTCTAAAGCATTATTTGTCTAATTCATCCAATTTAATCTTGTCTTCAAGCCCATTTTTAAAAGTAAGAAATTTTGAGGCCATAGGACCCATTTTTATTTCAGTCTCCTTGATATTCTCGATAAGTTGGTTCTCGTTTAATTTTTTAAAGATTTCTTTTTGATTTTTTTCATTTTGACTCATAATAATCAGATATAGGAAGTATTCTTGTGTTTTTTTCCGCTGTCCGATGGATCCAAACATGATCTCAGGAATTTGCTCTATGAGAATTTTGAGTAAAGATTCTAAAAGGTTTTTTTTACCTTGTTTGTCAGGCAGAGTTTTTGTGCTAACCCTCAACATAGTTAGATTTTTCATTCCTAAAGATTTTGGATTGCAGATACAGGTATATCCTTCTATAATTCCTTTTTCTTCCATTCTTTCAATCCGATTTTTAATTCTGTTGTTTTTAATGTTCAGAGATTTACCTATGGTTGATAGTGTAGCCCTACTGTCCTTTTCCAACTCATTTAAAATCTTTAAGTCAATACTATCGATTTCCACAATGTAGCTATGGAAGGCTATTCCTAAAAAAATATCTGACAAAAAGATCATTCTTTTTCTGGAAATGTGCCCCTTATTTATTGAAATGGTACTTTTTTTCTGCTATGCTTAGGCATTTAATAACCATCGTTCTAAATAAAATAATTCTAATGAATGGTATTGGGGATTGTTGGTAAATCCATGGCCAATGAACGGGATTTTTATTTGAATACATGATAATCCAATATTATTCATTTCCATTTTCACAGCATCGCTGTTTTCAATCGGGACAAGATCATCAAAGGTCCCATGAAGTAGAAGAGCGGGTGGATCGTTCTCATCGATGAGGTTGGTTGGGGTCAAATAATGATAATCATCTGGATTGGTCTCTGGGGTACCCGGGATCATTTGAAATTCATTATGAAATGCTTTGTGCCCATAAAAGAAATGATCAGCGAAAATCGGAGGATAATATAAAATTAAATTGGTTATATTCAGGCTCTGGGAAAAGTTTCCCATAAAGCGCGGGTGATTGTAGCCAAATCCCACTAATGCGGAAAGATATGCTCCCGCACTTTGCCCTAAAAAGATAACATCATTAATATCGGCATACATCCTTTCCTCATCAGAAAGGGAGGCCAAATGATGGGTGAAATCTCCGATATCCTTCATCATATCTGGTATTCGATAAGGTCCATTTAAGTACTCGAGATCAGAACTCTCCATATCAGGTATATCGAATCCTATCTCGGCCTCTGCATCTAATAGGTTGATATCGGTGAGTCTGTAGTCTATGGCAAACACTACATATCCTTGTGCTGCAAAGTATTTGAGGAGATGTGGGGAGTTGTTTTTGGTTCCTCCCACCCAGCCCCCTCCATGGACGAATATAATAGTTTTGTTGTATCCAAATCCCTCTTCATTTGCACTTGGGGTTGGATAATAAATGTTATAATAAAGTTGATATTCCGTTTCATTTTTGTAGATAATATTGGTTTTCAAATCATAATCAATGCCCTCTGCAAGCTGATTTTCTTCCCCAAAAAAGGGAGTGCTTAATTTAAAGGGACTTTCGATAAGATTTTCATTTCCCTCCCCGTTTTCTGTTCTCCAATTATTTCCGAATTCCTCTTGAAATTGGGCATTAGCATTGCTAAATGTCCATGGCATGGAAACCAATGGAAAAAGAAAGAGTAAAATCAAAATAATGCCGGCAATGTTAAGAATCCAGTAACGAATTTTTTCCTTTTGTTTATCATAGATTCTTTTAGGAATAAGCCAGAGGGGAAAAAGCCCGAGTAATACATAAAAAGAACCTGCACTTAGCATGAGTCCAGAACCGATACTTACGATACTTCCGAAGTTAAAAATGATATTAGCCATTCCAAAAAATAAAGTGATTCCCACGGTAATGATGATAAATCGTAGTAAATAACGAATAAGGGGGAGCCTGTTGGGAATATTTATCAAGTTAAAGTCTTGTTTGAATGTATAGAGAGATAATCCCGAATAGACCATTCCAAAGTAATACATAATCATAAAAAGTTGGAAATTGCCCAACTTTTGATTGAGCGTAAAGAAATACAATGCAACAATGGCCACAAAACTATATAGAAGATACAAGACTTTTACATGGTTTGCGATGATCTTGAGATTCTCCGAATGGGCCAGATTTTTATTATCTTTGGAAATGAATTCATAATTTACAAGAGTGGTTCCCAAAAGAAGCCCGCCCGTCAAGTTTTGGAGAAATAAGGACAAGTCATAGTAATAATAGAGATGAGCCAGCACAATGATACCCAAATTAAGAACAAGGGTGAGCAATGCTCGTTTCTTAAAGGCCATTTGATCCATATTTAATATTATAAATCCATAATGGATTAAGTGTTTTGCTCCTTATTCCCACTTTATGGGGATAGGTAGGGAGATATAGGAATAAAGGGATTGGTCTTTTATTCTCGAAAGTTTAAAGGTTTTTTTTCAAATTCGAGGAGTTGTTTCTTAATTCTTACCTCCCAGCTTTGTGGAGAAGTTTTGCCCATAAATCCCCCTAATGAGTTTTTTCCCACAACTCTATGGCAGGGAATAATAAGTGGAAACTTGTTTTTGGCAACCACAGAACCGATTGCCCGATAACCACGGCTTCCGATTTCTAATCCCACATCTTTATACGTTTTCCTCGCTCCGAAGGGAATTTCTGCGACTTTATGCATCACAGATTTTTGAAATTCGGTGTTGAGGTGTGAAAACGGATTTAAATTTATCTCTTGAATACGATTACGGTTGTGGGGTAATTCTTTCTTAAAATAATCGTCTAAAATACTAAGGATCTCTCGAATATCCTCATTCTCGGTGGATTTTTGAGACTCATTTTGGTGATCTTGTTTTGCCTTTGCCTCTGTGTTTTTAAACTTGATGGATTGGATGGTCCCTTTTTTTTCTTTCAGTTCAAGAAAAAAAACGGGTTGGAGTGGTCCCTTTGACAACTCGGGAACTCTCTCAAATGGATCGTAATTATGGATCATTATAATCAAAATAATCAAAGAATGCATAAAAAATTAGGTTGTTGATAGATCGAAATTGAATCGTTTTTATCCGGTTTTAGGTGGCTTTCTGGGCTAAAGCCATTGCTTTGTGCTCCTCGTGGGCGACTTTCTCATCTAAAACCTCTAATACCTTTGTTAAACTTTCTCGGGATGCATCTTTACTCAAAAATGCAATGGTGTTAACTCCGTATTTCACCACATTTACCGTTTTTACGATGAGGGACATATTATTATTTGTGTAAAACACCGAATAATCTAAATCACTAAAATCCTCAGTTTTTGCCAAAATATCCATCTGATTCTTCACTAAATTTATTATTTTGGAGAAATCATTTACTTTAAAATCATCCGTACTCTTTTGGGATACCACATTGTTCCGATCATTTAGCAAGAAAACTGCAGACCTTTCATGGTCTTTGATGACATCTTGGCAAAAATCTTCAATTGAGGTTCCATATTGGCTCATATCATTCAATATTATTTGCATTGACCTGAAAAGCGTATGTATCAATGTGGGTGCAATTGAGGTGAACACACACGGAATGTTAAATCTCTCCCGTAATTTCTTTTTAATCAAGAAAAATGATTTAGTTTTATTTTCGGTTATGTCTTCTTTATCCATAAGATCGATTTTATGGCAAAATGTGTAAATTCTTGCACTGGGTGCAAGTTCTTTCTTGTTTTCAATAATCTTTTCCAGATTATCAATGACTTCCTGCTTGTTATTTCTCCAATTGAGAATATCAAAAACATAAAGGATGATATCGGCCTCTTGAAATGCTACCATCCGCTCAAAGTTATTCTCTGGGCTAAGATAGGACTTGAACTCTTGTCCTGAGGAATCCACAATCCCGATTTCCGTATCCAACCACGAATATACAAAATGCGCTAAACCTCTCGTGGGTTCGGGCGATTCTTTTCCTAATAGCTTTTCAGGGTCCTCATTATCGAAGAAGGCTCTCTTGATACAGGTCTTGCCCGCTTGGGGAAAACCGATTATAAGCACCTTTTTGTTTTGTTTTTTTTTATAGAACTGCTCTGCAAAGGTCTTAAAATGTAATCTTCGCTTTGCTTTATTCTTCAAATAAAATTCATTTATATTATCCCGAAACATTTTTTGGAATTGCTTGAAGTTTTTTTCATCCTTTTGGCTTAAAATAAGAACAATTATTTCATCTGGACTTTCATCTTCAAACTTTTTTACATGTAAAAGAATTTTTTTGGAAGCATATTTAATTTCAAGAATACTACTTTCCTTTTTAATTTCGGCGTTCTTGGATAAATTTACTATTTTATGAATGAACCCTCTAGAGATATTATAGTCATGGGGATAGGATGCCTCCAAGAGCCATTTTTTCTGGTCTTCAAATTGTCCATTATTCATTACGGAAATATATGCTAATCCAATTGGCATTTTTATTTCAAAATAAATAACCTTTTTTTCCTATAAATATGTGTTATGATGGAAGATTTTTAGAATATGGATTGGGAATATTCTAAGAAGAATTATACGACTTCCAGAGCTAATATTTGAAACAGATTGAATTGTAAAAAACTTTTTAAAAAATGAGATAATAATATGAAGTTTAATTAAAAAAGGTTTTAGATGAGATATGTTTGAAATGTTGCTATTAAGGCGGCTAATATCATGGTAGATCCAACTAACAAATTTAGCTTGTCTTTTGGGAGCTTAAACGCATAATAACTCCCAATTATTGTCCCAATGAGGGAGATTGATGATGAAATTAGCATATAGGGCCATATGTTTATGAAATCGATTTTGCTTGCAAAGGCAAAGGCGCAAAATGCCATCACCAAAAACATTAAATAAATACCAGTACCTGTTGATTTCCTTAAACCCCAGCCTAAGGCGATCATAAAGAAAAGGACAAAATTCATCCCGGAACCCAGTCCAACTAAACCTGCTAAAGCTCCAGACACTAGCACACCCCCGAATAAGATCAAATATGAGAGAATCGGGTTAAATCTGGTTTTTGATGTAACTTCTTGGCTTTCATCGGATTTTTTTTTAGAATCTATTCTATCATTGTCATTTGCGGGGATTTCCTTTTCTAAACTTGAGAGATTCTCTGGTTTTTCAAACTGAGTTGCCTTTTTTTCTTTTCTCTGGGAAAATCCTTTATAGATGAAGAAGGAACCCAATACTATAACTATATAGCCTACAGATCCCTTTAAGATATCTTGATTGTTCGCCAAAAACCTGTCTGAGAGGATAAATCCGCCTATTGCTCCGATAATCGCAACCAATCCCCATTTGGACCCTGTTTTAAAATCTACTTTTCCCTTTTTTGAGTATTTGAAAATCAGATAAAGAGAATCTACAAGATCGATAAAAACCGAGATGTATAAGGATTCATACAATCCAAACCCAAAGACCACAAAGACTAACGGGACTACTATGGCCCATGCTGTATATCCAATTGTGCCGGATGCCAAACCAATAATTAGCGCGATAGGTATGAAAACTAATGTGAATGTGAGAAGATCAACGCTCATTTTCTAAGAAAAACCTAAACTTGATATTAAATTTGTGGATTTACACTTCTGTTCTCTTTATGTGAGACATTTGTTTCAGATTTTACACTCTTGTAAAAATGGGCCCCAATAAATTATAGAGGAAAAAATAAAAAGAATTCTTTTGTTAATATCATTAGGCAAAACAATATTTTCCCAACTCAGAGAAGGATGAATAAAGAATGAAACTTTTTAAAAAGATCATTAAATTTTTTAAAGGAGAAGAAAAGGACATTCCTTTGGATTCGCTAGTGGACTCAACCCGACCAAGAAAATTGGGAGAGGTTCCCGAAATGGCAATTACTTTAGGGATGATTCAACCAGACCATTATAAAATCTATAATTTATGTAATGGAAATTATGATTTGTCTCATATTTCTGAAGAAGCAAACCTTGATCTTCAGCATGTAAAAAAGATCGTTCAAAAACTCTATCGTATGGCTCTAATCGATGCATAACATATTTTTTTCCTCCAATCCAATCTTTTTATTTTTGGTTTTTTCCTTGAGTTTATGATCAATTATCTTGTAGATTTTTCATTTTTTGCTTGCTGTACTAATTTACTTTTTCCTTTTGCCTCAATGTTAATTTATATCTATGATCTCAATTACAATTTCCTCCAAATTGGAGAGAAATGTCATTTTTTTTTATAGAACATTTATCTTTTTAAGCCATTAATTACTTTTTTAATGTAATATGTCTCCTAAAAAAAGAAGACGGAAGAGAAAATCTGTAACTCTTCCCGAAAAAGGAGTTCCGAAAGAAGAAATATTTAAAGAACTCAAGGAATTAAAAGAACAAGATGTAGATTGGAAGAGCGGAAAATGTTTTGCCTATGTGTATTATTACACCGATGAACACGAGGAAGTAATCCAAAAGGCACACAATATGTATTTTCCCACAAACGCATTAAGTCCCTTAGCGTTTCCCTCGTTAGCGAAATTTGAATCGGAGATTGTATCTATGGCGGCCGATTTATTTCACGGTAACTATAAAACCTGTGGAAATGTAACCTCTGGGGGAACAGAAAGCATTCTGATGGCGATAAAGACCTATAGGGATTATTATAGAAAGCGCAAGCCTGAAATTAAAAAACCCGAGGTAATTTTACCCGAATCTGTTCATGCTGCGTTTAATAAGGCATGCCATTATTTTGATGTTGTTCCTGTCTATATCCCGGCGGGCGAGGAAACTAATTGGAAGGCGGATGTCGATGCATTTGAGGCCGCGATTAATGAAAATACCATTTTAGGCGTTGGTTCTGCATGCGAATTTCCACGAGGTGGTGTGGATCCGATTAAGAAAATGGCGGCTATTGCCAAGAAGAATAGAATTAGTTTCCATGTTGATTCTTGTTTGGGTGGATATATGCTCCCATTCTTGGAAGAACTGGGCTATGAGATTCCCGAGTTTGATTTTAGAGTGCCCGGAGTTACCTCTATGTCTGCCGATATTCATAAATATGGAATGACCCCGAAAGGCTCTTCAACGCTTCTCTATAAAAGAGAAAGGATCTGGAAAAATCAATTCCATGCCTACACCGAATGGATGGGAGGAGTATATGCATCTCCTACTATGAGTGGAACCCGTCCTGGGTCCATAATTGCTGGTGCGTGGGCAGGTATGAAACAAATGGGGATGGATGGGTATTTACAAATGGCTAAACAAACCAAAGAGGCCACCGATAAACTAATTAAAGAGATTGATGCTAAACCAGAACTTGAAGTTTTGGGTGACCCCGTAATGACAGTGTTTTCCTTTAGGTCTGTAGATGATGAATTGGAAATCTTTGCGCTGGGGGACGTACTTAAAAAGAAAGGATGGATGTTGGATAAGTTGCAATTTCCAAAAGCCCTTCATTGCATTGTTGTTCCCCATCAAGCAGAGGTTGTGGATGACTTTTTGGAGGTTTTGGATGAATCTATCGATTATACCAAAAAGCATCCCGAGCTTGCCCAAAAGGGTGATGCCGCGATGTATGGGATGATGGCCACTCTTGAAAAACGGGATTCGCTGGATAGAATGGTGAACGGCTTTTTAGCAGATCAATATAAGTCACGGTAAAGGCAGGTACAATATTTATTCCATTATTTTTTTCATTATTACTTTTTTTCACAGCTGTTGATCTAGATTTAGTTTCTTTTTATCTTTACATCCCTTAAACAACAGTTACTCCCTATTTTTAAGAGCTAGTGCCCAGATTTATTAAAGAGGTTTTCCTCTTTTTGGATGAGTAATATATGAAAAAGTTAAAAAAAGTTAGGAAGGTCTCTAAGAGTATTCCGACCACGGAGGGGGCAGGTGTTAAACTGAGAAGGGCATTTGGCTTCCAATATTCTTCCTCTCTGGATCCATTTCTTTTATTAGATGATTTCCATTCCAAAGATCCCGAGGAATATATTAGGGGCTTTCCTTGGCATCCCCACAGAGGGATTGAAACAATCACATATGTCCTTAAGGGGGAGATAAAACACGAAGATAGTATGGGGAACGCGGGGGTGATCGCGCCGGGCGATGTACAATGGATGACTGCGGGGAATGGAATTATCCATCAAGAAATGCCGAAAAAAGTTGGTGATGGCGAGCTATGGGGTTACCAACTCTGGGCAAACTTGCCGTCTTCGCATAAAATGATGGATCCCCGATATCGAGGTATAAAAGGAGAAGAAATTCCAAAAATTGAATTGGATGATGGATCAATTGTAAGAATTATATCTGGGGAGATAGATGGTGTGAAAGGGCCGGTAAAGGATATTATTACCAAACCTGAATACTTTGATGTTAAAATGCCTGCAAACTCCACTTTTACATATGAGATTGAGGGATCACGAAATGTTTTTGCTTACGTTATTGGTGGCCAAGCCTTCTTTGATGATTCCAGGGATGAATTTGCATATGAAAGGGAGCCGGATAACTACCTCCATTTTGAGAAGGATCCCTTAATAAAAACCCATTCTCTGGTGCAATTCGGGGAGGGAAATGTATTAAAGATCACCACCGAATCAAAACCAGTCCGATTTCTTTTAGCCTCTGGAGTTCCGATCAAAGAACCTGTGGAATGGTATGGCCCGATTGTTATGAATACAAGGGAGGAATTAAGAACCGCATTTCAGGAATATAGAAATGGAAAATTCGTGAAAAAGAAAAAATAAGAAAGCATAAAAAAAATATGAATAATAGATCTGATCGATTTACCAGTTTGAGAAGTCTTTTTCTTTCGAGTAATCTCTTCGCAAGGACTTCCCGGTCTGCATGGTTAGATAACGGATATACGCAGACTGCTCTGCTCCGGTTATATTGCATAAGGCATCTTCAATTGTCATTCCTTTTGCAAAGGCTCCATGACTCCGGACCACGCATACTTTGTAGTTCTTCAATACGGGTGGAACTTTAATGGCGGCTTCTTTGGCTCCCGCGGGGATATCAAGCTCTACCACCGGGATTTTTTTATACATAAAGGATCCCTCGGCATCGATGCATGTGATTTCATCCTCAATAAGGGAAAGGGTCACCAAATAGGGACAATGGGCGTGGATAACTGCCATCGCATCGGTATTTTGGTAAATTGCCCGATGGACACCGCTTTCTGTACTGGCGATGAGGGAATATCCGTCCTCTTCTTCCAGCGAGGTTTCCACCAAATCTTCCTTTTGGAGCCAGCCCAACATTGCAGCCCTCCTCTTAATGGTCATTTTTCCTCCGCTGCGGATTGAAATGTTTCCGCTGTGACTAGTGTTTAATCCTCTTAATGCTAAGGCTCTTCCAACCCGCTTTAAACTCTCATATGTTGAATCGTCGATTGTCATCTCTTATATCTCCTCCGTCCCGGCTAACATTGAAAGTCCTAATTCTTTTAACTTTCCTTTGGTGGGTAATCCCTTTTCATTCCATTTTCTTACGTTGTAATAATCATTAATCATTTTCTTAATGGGAACGACCGAATTGACACTTGGTCCTTCCTTGAGCTCCTCTTTTAAGAATCTTGGGGGCAGTGTATCGTCTGCTCTTGTCAAGCCTTCCCTTATATTATACATTCTCTCAAGATTGTAAATGCGCTCCCCAATTTCCATAAGTTTGGTGACATTGAAATCCTTGCCTGTGATAGCTTCGGTAAATCTTGAATAAAAATCAAATCCCAAAGCCCATCCTGCAAAGGCACACACGACCAAGCTGTCTTCGACCGCACTTTGATGCTGTTTCAATGCGAGCAAGTCTGCTTTTCCACCAACGGTATGTCTTGGTATTTTTTTAGGTGCTGAAAATATTTCCATAGCTGCAAGGTATCCTGTAAGATGGCAACCGCCTCTGTTACTGGTTGCATATCCCAATGCATGTCCTTTTGCACCTCTGGGGTCATAGGCCGGTAATTCTAATCCTTTCACGGCCATGGAAAGCTCTGGATGTCCATATTTTTTTGCAAATCGTAAGGATCCCTCAGATAGATCTTTACCAATTCCTTCTTTATACGCCATCTTTTTAATCATTGGTTTTAATACCGCTGCATTCCCGAAATCCAAGCCATCTTCTTCAATTATGCCCTTCTCATTCATTTCCATGGCACACGCAATAGTTCCTCCGGCTGAAATAGTATCGAGTCCCAGTAAGTTACATAAGTAATTTGCCTGGGTGACTTCCTTTAGATCGAATACTCCAACATCGGGACCGAGCATGGTCACTGTTTCGTATTCTGGTCCTTTTCCCTCCATATCGCCTGCCTTCGTTAATCTTCCGCATTGAATGGGGCATGCAAAGCATCCTTCTTTCTTTTGAAAGATTTTTTCTCGGATACTTTCTCCGCTGACTTGATCTGCTTCTTCGCTAAAACCCTTCTGGAAATTCTTTGTGGGGAGCATATCCAGTTCATTAATTATATTAATTAAAGCTGAGGTACCAAACATCGGTAGTGAAGCACGGGTAATGGGGACCAAATTAATTTTGTCCATTGCGGATTTCACATACGTTTTCAACCGCTTTCGGTCTTCAATCTCGGTTCGTTTTTTCCCTCGTTTGACCACAATTCCTTTGAGGTTTTTGCTTCCCATGACCGCCCCACATCCTCCCCTGCCAAATGCACGATGATCGCCATCATTCATTATGGAGGAGATCAATACTTGGTGTTCGCCTGCAGGTCCAATCATTAATGCATGTATTTTCTCTCCTTCTAGTTCCCTAAATTTTTGCATGGTTTCCCGTGTATCTAACCCCCATAAATCCTCCGCAGATTTAAGGGAATTTCCATTTTCATGGTCTATAACGAGATATTGGGGTTTTTCCGCTTTCCCTTCAATAATTATGCAATCATACCCGTTATTTTTAAAATAATTACCGAAAAACCCTCCCGTATTAGAATATAAAATTCCGCCAGTTAAGGGAGATTTGGTAACTAATGCACTTCTGCCCGAAGTAGGTACCATTGTTGAAGTTAAGGGACCAACTGCAAAAACAAGGATGTTCTCTTTTGATAGGGGATCCAATTTTGGTTTAACCCTATCAGTAAATAGCTTTACCCCCAAACCACGACCACCGATATAATTTTCAATCAATTGGTCGTCAATTGGATGCTCTGCTATTTCAGAATTACTTAAATTAACATTAAGTAATTTATTATGCAATCCTTTCATATCACTTAATGAAATGGTTAATGGAATAAAAAGTTATAAAATGACTCGTTCAATTATTTCTAATGATCCATATCTCTCCTCTATTCGCATATCAGAGTTATATTAAATAGGATTCATTTTCGGGTCATAAAAGAGGGCTGTCAAACCAAGTTTGTCCGGAGTTGGTATTCCCCAAGATCTCCGAAATTTAATCGGTGGATATATTCCGTATGCAAAGAAATAATGGAATAGTTTATGTTTCCAGGAGGTGTGCTTATTTTCCCCACCATCAAAATTCACCTTTCGGAAGCCCTCCCCGATCCCTGGACCGCTCTTCACTCTCCGAAAGAAATAGAATATTTTCCTTAATGGATATAATATCTTATTCTTGAATGGGCTGGTTTGGGAGCGATGGTTGGCCCACGCCCTCACTTGGATGTCCATATCTTCAATTTTAATGAAATAATTGGGATTGAAAGAATGATAAAGAAGTAAGAGCGGTCTTTTTTTGCCATTCCTTTTGGTTGCTTCCCTATGGAGTTCTCTGGTGATATAATAAATGAGGTAACCGGTGTTCATGTGATCGGGGTGATAATCCATGGAGAAGAAACTGTCAGGCCCGATGATTATATCCGGATCTATTTTCTCTATCAATTTCTTTAGTGTCAAAAAAGTTTCCCGGATAAAAGGCAAATAGACATCTATTTCCCCAAACCAATGCAAGGTGATCTTTGAGTTTCCGTTCTCATCCATTCCATATTCCTTGGCTGCGTGTTCCATCTCATTCATCCGGATTCTCTTGATTCGTTCTCCTTTAAAATTTTCATCGGAAACGCTGTACTCGTCCGAGGTCATTAATATTTGATGGACGTCCCACCCCAAGTCTACAGCCTTTTGGCAGGTTGCTGCTGCACAAAACTCCGTATCGTCCGCATGGGCATTCACAAATAATAATCGCATGTTCTTTCTTCCTTTTCTTCCTTTTCTATTCCTTTTTACTTCCTATTAATCCCAAATTGAATATGTATATGTTGGTTAGGAGCTTTTGTTCCTATTCTTACTTTGCATTTTCTTATTTTAATTGTAATGGATTTGCATTAGATTGTGAAAGATTGTCATTTGAGAAAATATTTTAATGTTTTTTGGATTTTGAAAAAATGGAGAGTCTGACCATATGAAACTATTGTTTGTAAACCCACATCCCGATGATACTGAATTTAACGCCGCCTCCACTTGCCAACAAGCAGTGGATTTAGGGTGGGAGGTCCACGAAATTCTAATGACCACCGACGAATACGGTACAGAACGTAATGATTTCAAGGGAAAACGCATCCGCCGTATCCGTAAAAATGAAATGATCGAATCGGCCAAACTATACGGGACGAATCCTGATGGGACCCCGCTTATAAATTTACACTGGTTCGGTGGGATTGACGGATATTTACCATTTGATAAGTTGACATTTGAAAAGTTAAAAGAGATGGTGGTGGAGATAGACCCAGATCTGATTATTGGTCCCGATGCCTTTTTCTCATTAGATGTACATCCTGACCATATGCGCACGGGATGGCTTACATATCTGATCGTGAAGGAGCTTTCGGAAACCCAAAAAGATGCGCCTTTACTTTTACTATATCACTCTTTCAATTCCGATTTCTATATACCCTACGAGGATGATTCAATTCAAGTGGATGCATGGGCTAAACATCGCTCACAAACCTCTCCATTGGCGAATAAAATAGTTCGGAGATTAAGAAAGGTTTTTGCTTTTTTCCGTAGGGGGAGTAGCGGACCTGTGAAGGCAGAAGGATTTCGCAAGCCCACCTTTGAATCGGATGAGAATAAAATTAAAAAACTTCATCATAAAATATTTTACGCCATTTCAAACATTGGGATCCCAGGTATCTCGGCCTTTGACCCCGAAAGATTCAATCCCATTCCAGAGGAATTAGGTTTAGTCTAAAAACTTATCTTATTTGACTAATGAGTGCTTCCTAACGAGTTATCTACTACTTTTTGGGATAGATGTGGATTTTATCTACAATCATTTATAAAGTATTAATCAGACAATATCCTTTTATACTTTTTATAGGTTTATTAATGGATTAATATCATTATTATTGGGTTAACATCTCTTGTTTTTCGTAAGTTTATTTTATGGGGAAAAATTTGGTTTATTGGGATTATCTTATTGATGGGCTAATAACTAGGTGTTATCTCGTTAATATGTTTCGCGACAAAAATCCTTGATGGCTTGGGGGATGGGAAGCTCCGACGAATTTCTCCTTGATCTTAGCTTCCGTACCTCGCCCATATAATTGATCTGCTGATCAATGCGATGAAAATTAGCTTTGTTTTGTCTCCCCGTAAGCTTTTCCAAAAAGATAGGGGAGATATTTTTGGAATATTGAGGAAAAAATATTAGTTTTAATTTTTCCGATTGACAATTAATATATTTATGCAACGATCAGCTCTCAAATTCTTCCTTCATTCCTTCGTAGGCGTTCTCTATGCCCTGAACTTGCTTCTGAATATCTTTTTTTGTCATGTTTTCATTGATCGGGATCTTTAATACCATCTTCAGGATTTTTTCCGCTTCAGGACAATCTCCGTCTCTATATTGGTATTCCTCTCCCACAATAGATTCGGCGGGCCAAACACCTCCAGGAAAGAACGTCTTATTTTTAAACAACGGCTCGGCGTAAAGTGGCCTAGAAATGTATCCTTCGGAAGCTTTCACCCCCTCGAATTTAAGCGCAAAACTAAAATCCTTTCGGGGGATGGGGAATTCTTCCTCCAGTCTGATCATCGTAAACCAGTATGAACAAAAATCTTCGGGATGAACTTTATGGGGGCTTATCGGGATATGGAGTTTTTCAATTTCTTTATTGAAAAGATCGCCCAATTCATGCCTTTTGGAAATGATATGGGGAAGCTTTTCAAATTGTGCAAGAGCAACGGCGGATTGTAGTTCGGTTATTCTATAATTGGGGGCCAATCGGGAAAGTCGAACCCCCTTTCCGTGTCGATCATAATATTTATCCGCAAAATTATGGATCCGCTCATATAATTCCTCATCTTTTGTAATACAAAATCCTCCATCACCCGCAGAGATATGTTTGTAGGCGTTTAAAGAATAGCAACCGATATCACCCATTGTGCCGATGTATTTTCCCCGGGATTTAGCACCATAGGATTGGGCACAATCTTCTATAACATAAAGATCATGTTCTGCCGCAATCTCCAATATCTCTTCCATTTGGGCGGGATTTCCGGCTAAATGGACCGCAATGATGGCCTTTGTTCTGTCCGTGATCTTTTCCCGGATTGAATCCGGAGAGAGATTATAGGTGCGGGGATCTACATCCGCAAACACCGGGATGAGGTTTTGGTATAATGCCCCAATTACACTTCCCATATCGGTAATGGGGGAGGTTATGATCTCCTTTCCGGGCTGAATCTCCAATGCCCCAATTGCACAATGTATTGCGGCCGTCCCAGAAGAAGCGGTGGCGGCGTAAGGCATTTTGAAAAAACTTTTAATTTTTTCCACCAATTTTTCGGTGAACTCTCCGCCCACGTAAAATAAATTATCGGAATCAATGGCTTGGTTGAGAAATTTCTTTTCCAACTCTCCATATTTGGTCTTTTTCATATAAAATTATATGAGATTAATGAATTTAAAATTGAAGCCTCCCCAGAAAAAATTAGAAAAGAGTGAATCAAATCAACAGCTTTTTTTGGTTTCCCCTCTAATTTCTAAAATATGAATGAAAAATCATCCAAAAATTATGTAATCGGGTTGGATTTTGGTACCGATTCGGTTCGCTCTTTACTGGTTGATTGTGAAAATGGAAAGGATATTTCGCATGCCGTGGTGTATTACCCCCGTTGGCAGCAAGGTCTGTTTTGTGATCCTGATCGAAACCAATTTCGCCATCATCCTTTGGATTACCTTGAATCTATGGAAAAATCGCTCAAAAATTGCCTTGCACAAGTTGATGATGAAATAAAATCTAATATTGTGGGTATTTCTGCTGATACCACCGGTTCCACACCAGCTCTGGTCGATCAAGAAGGAAATGTTTTGGCCCAGCTTTCCGAATTCAAACGAAATCCGAACGGGATGTTTGTGCTATGGAAGGATCATACCTCTGTGGAAGAAACCGAGGAAATTAACCAAAAATGTAAAGGATGGGGTGGCGAGGATTATACTAAATATGAGGGTGGTGTGTATTCGTCAGAATGGTGGTGGAGTAAAATCCTCCATATTTTAAGAACGGATGAAGATATCCGGGAGAATGCATTTTCTGCCATTGAACTCTGCGATTGGATTCCCTCAGTATTAACCGGTATCAAGAACCCCTCTGATATTAAAAGGAGTAGATGTGCCGCAGGCCATAAAGCCATGTGGAATGAATCTTGGGGTGGACTCCCACCCGAAAAGTTTATTGAGGTTTTGGATCCCGTGCTAACTCCTTTAAGAAGTAATATGTACAGCCAAACCTTTACTTCCGATCAGATTTTTGGTATTCTCTCTGAGGAATGGACAACGAAGCTCGGATTGAAAAAAGATATAAAGGTCGGAGTAGGTGCATTTGATGCACATATGGGTGCCGTTGGGGCGGGTATTTCGGAAGGTAGTCTGGTGAAAATTATGGGAACCAGTACATGTGATGTAATGGTTGCTGATAAGAAAATCTTGGGCGAGAGTCGGATTAAAGGTATTTGTGGGCAAGTCGATGGTTCCGTAATTCCTGGAATGGTTGGTTTGGAAGCCGGCCAATCTAGCTTTGGTGATGTGTATGCGTGGTTTAAAAATCTCTTGGCGTGGCCTTTGGAACACTTTCTGGAGAACCATGAAAAAACAGAGGTTATTCTGAACCAGATTATTCCGAAATTGGCCAAAGAAGCGGAAAAAACCCGAATCGATGAGAATTTAATCGCTTTAGATTGGTTGAACGGGAGAAGGACTCCAAATGCTGACCAATCATTAAAGGCTGCCATGAGGGGATTAAGTTTGGGCACGAATGCACCAAAGGTTTTCCGAACCCTGGCAGAGGCCACCGCTTATGGTGCGCGGGCAATCAATGAATGCTTCGAAGATCAAGGGATTTCCATCCGGGAGATTATCGGCATCGGCGGGGTAGCCCAGAAGTCCGATTTCGTCATGCAAGTTCTTTCGGATGTACTTAATCGCACGATCAAAATTAGCGATTCCGATCAGACATGTGCTCTGGGGGCTGCAATGTTTGCGTCAACTGTGGCGGGTGTATATCATAATGTTCAAGATGCCCAGAATGCCATGAATCCGGGTTTTTCAAAAATTTATCGACCCAATCCGGAGAATGTGAAGATTTATGATGAATTATACCAGAAATATCTCAAATTGGCACACTTCATCGAGGAAACAAACAACTAAAAAGGATATTGTTGAGAGTTGAAATGATATGTTAGATAAGTTAAAAAAACAAGTATATCTGGCTAATATGGAACTCGTAAAGAAGAAACTAATTATCGAAACATTTGGAAATGTATCGGGGATCGACCGGGAAAAACAGATTGTGGCGATAAAACCTAGTGGGGTTGATTATGATACTTTAAGACCGGATGATGTTGTATTGGTTGATCTTAATAGTGGTGAGGTGATTGAGGGGGATATGCGTCCCTCATCGGATACAAAAACCCATCTGGTGTTATATAAATCCTTTTCCGAGATACAAGGTGTGGTTCATACCCACTCTGCCTATGCCACTTCATGGGCCCAAGCACAAAGACCAATACCGTGTCTTGGCACAACCCATGCTGATTATTCTCCTGCCGAGATTCCCTGCACCGGGGTTATGGAAGATGATGCAATTGAGGGAGATTACGAAAAAGAAACGGGATATCAAATAATTTCCACGTTCCGTCAGAAAAAATATGATTATCAATACACCCCAATGGTGCTTGTTGCATCACATGGGCCCTTTACATGGGGAGAATCGCCAGCAAAAGCAGTGTATCATAGTAATGTCTTAGAATATTTAGCCAAAATGGCATATCGGACTTTAAGGATAAACAATAATGTGGGATCATTGAAAAAAAATCTGATTGATAAACATTTTTACCGAAAACACGGTGAAAATGCATATTATGGGCAAGAGTAACAAAAAACACGATTAAGCCGGGCAAATTTCAGAAGATGCACCGAGAGGTATCCAATAGGGGTATCCGATGGATATACCTAATTTTCAAAATTTTTTCCTCTCTTTACTTTATTGAAATAAAAAAAATGATTTAAATATGCATAGGAGAAGTATACATAATGGCCGATAAATTCCAAAAAATCGTTTTATTGGGTTTGGAGAATGCTGGAAAAACCTCTATTGTTTTTACATTACGGAGGGAATTCGATGCATTGTCACAAGTAAAACCGACAAAAGGGATCGAGAGAGATGAGTTTGAAATTTTCGGTCAAGAAGTGTATTTCTGGGATTACGGCGGGCAAAAAAGATATAGAAGCCATTATCTTGAGGATAAGGAGAAATATCTTTCCAACATTAATATCTTGTACTATGTAGTGGATGTACAAGACCGAGGAAGAATTGAAGAGGCTAGAACATATTTTATACAACTATTCAAAAAAATTAGCGGGGAGAATCAAGATTTGACTGTGTCTTTTATTTTCCATAAATGGGATCCCAAGAAGATCTTGAAGGATAAGAAGATACATACGAGAACCCATGAGGTTGAAGAGTTTGAACATAATAAAAACCTATTTTTGGATAGCGTATTTTCGGAAATTACCCTCAATAAACCGGCGAATCTTTTTGAAACTAGCATCTTTGATCCGCTTAGCATCATTCGGGCTATTTCAAAGCCCTTATTTGAAAAACAAGATCTTCATAAACGTACTTCTGAAATCTTAGCACAGTACTGTAAAAAATACAACTTCCAATTTGGGTTTGTGAATCTTACGAATTCCTTTGAATTAGGTGGCTATATCGATGAGGATGTGGTCATAATCCCCAAATTAAATTTTGATCTTAATATGTATCTTGAAAAAAACAAGCGGAACCTAATTGAATCTCCTTTCCTCCACAAAGTTTTGGATAATTATCATTTTCTTAGCTCCCGCTTTTTATTAAGGGAGCACGGGCTGTTTTTCATCATTTTATTAACTGTGGGATACGATAAAAGTTTAGCCAGAACAGAATTCAACGGGACTACCCAAAAAGCACAGAAAAAGGCTATTTTAGAAGGTGTTTCGGAATTGAAAAAACTCTACCGCACGATTGGGCTAGATAATTATCAGATAATTTAGATGATTATTTGATTGATTGGACCGGCGCCATATCTCCTTTTTACTTATACTAGGCGCTTCTCTCCATTTTTTGGAAATCTCTGTATTCTATTCCTTTTAGATGCCCTTAGGAAAAAGAATATATTTTATCGAACTTAAGTTCTAGTAAAAGAATAATTGATGTGATTTAAACATGAAAAAATTTATTACAAACATGCCGAAAGTGAAGATCGGTGTTGTTGGGGTAAGTAGGGACTGTTTCCCTATCGAACTCTCTGAAAGAAGAACCGCTGAAGTTGCAAAAGAATGCCAGATCCTTGGTTTAAACATTGAAAAGATTTCCGTTATTGTAGAACATGAGAAAGATGCTGTACAGGCCTTGCATGAGCTGGAGTCTAAGAATATAAATGCTTTAGTTATTTATTTGGGAAATTTTGGGCCAGAAGGCCCCAGTACCTATCTTGCCCAGAGATTTACCGGTCCAACAATGGTGGTGGCGGCCGCGGAAGAGTCTAAGGATGACTTAGTTGATGGGAGGGGTGATGCATACTGTGGGTTGTTGAGTGCTTGTTATAATCTGAAATTGAGAAGTGTGAATTCCTATATTCCCCACTATCCTGTAGGAGTTCCCTCCGATATTGCGAAAAAGATTGATGAATTCGTCCCCATTGCCAGAGTTTTACTTGGGGTTAAAGGACTTAAAATCTTTGCTTTTGGGCCACGACCCCATGACTTTCTGACTTGTCATGCACCGATAAAACCACTTTTTGATTTGGGCGTGGAGGTCATGGAAAATAGTGAATTGGACTTACTCGATCTCTTTGAGGCAACTCAGGGTGACCCGAAAATAGAGGAAGTAAAGGGAGAAATGAAAGAGGAATTAGGTGAAAACTGTCCTTACCCCGATCTTTTAGAAAAACTGGCCCGTTTTGAAGTTACTTTGATGAACT
>CAZEPC010000020.1:0-24063 GCA_964513765.1 uncultured archaeon | reverse complement strand
TATCTCACACTCTATGCATTAATTACAGGTATTATCTGATATAGAGAGATCCAACACTAAAATTATCTGATTTTTGATTAAAAAGATCAATAACACTTTGCATCCTTTCCATTTTGGAGAAATTCAAGGCTTTTTTAAAAATATAGCACAAAAAGATAAATTTAGAAATTGCTAAAATCCAAGTATAATATATACATTCAAAAAAAATAGGTCAATAACAATGAGTCTTTGGAACAATTTGGTAATAATTTTCAATACGCTATTAGGAATTTACATATTTCATCAAATGTGGAAATATATCAATAGGGAAATGAAAACCTCACCCTCTTACACGAGGTTTGATAAAATTAAGAACTTTTTCTCGGCGTTTGTTTTCTCCACACTCACTACCCTCACAATACTGTTTGTAATATCATTTATAACTTCAACTATCGCTACAAACGCCCTTTATGCTTTAAGAGGAACCGATGTGGAGGAGGAATTAATTATAGCATGGCAATTTCCGAATTTCCTCCCAATTACATTAATAATTCTTACGGGGTATGCATTTGTATATCCTCTATATGAATACTTTCTTCTCGCACAGCCTGAAAAACAGGCAATTATGGAAATACAAGATTATATGGAAAATAAGGTGATTCAGAGGGTAAGATCTCCTTGGAGTTATCTTATTGCCCTCATTATTTTCTTAGTAATTGTTGTGTTAACCCCAGCCATCCTCTCAGCATATATGGTTTATATAGAAGACATCACCGCAAAATCAGGCGGATCTATAAGTCAAGGCTGGGTGGTTGGCCTAATTTTCTTTGCATGGGCAATTTTAGGGCCAACCATATATCTAAGTTATTACTCAAAACTTGGAGCAGCACATATTGTGTATCGTGCAAAAAGGGTTGATCTCAAAAAGGACAAAAAGACCACTTTTTATTTCGTGATCGCTATTTTATCGGTAATCTCCACGATATTTTCATTCTTTCGGTATATTCCCATTATTTGGGGATCTTTTCCTAAAACAACCACAAATTATACCGAGGCTCAAGGTGGTGCCATTCAGGAGTTTATAGAGCTAGTTATTCCTGAAGAATCTATCGCCCAATGGCAGAATTTTAACGCAATTTTTCCCCTTGATTTTTTACTCTTTATCCTTACCACCGTAATCATTTCATTTATAGGTTTTTATATTAAATTCTTAAGAAAAGAACCAATAAATAGGTCCTCTATTGTTTTATTCGCTGCATACATATTTATAGGTACCGCATTTACCATATTCTTGAATGCAATGATTAAATGGCCATGGGTGTTTCCCGATCAAAGTCTATCCAGACTAGGGTTATATCTTGATTTTAATAACCCAAACCATCAAGATATAATTGTAAGGTTATTCAGCACGACTATATTGGTAGAGAAGACACTTAATATGGGTTTCTTAATTTATTTCTTTTTCTTTAATCCCGAAATAAAGAAGAACGCCAATGAATGGGTTTTAAATCGGGCAATTTTGAAGAATAAATTTGAGAAAATTACAGATTATGCTAAGAATCCAAGCCCAGAAATCAGAAAAATGTCGCTTAATTCCATCATCTCTTATGTAAAGCTCCGCGATAAGCTTGACGAAGAATCCTCAAAACATATTTCCGAAGTTCTGGGCGATCTCCTAATGGATGAGGACCCGGAGATTTCAAGAATTGTGGATAATAACATCACCGAAATCATTCAAAAACTCTGGCTAGATAAGATCACAGACACGTTAATTAAGATGTTAAAAACGGATAACGAAAAATACCACAAACAAGCAACAATCTTACTTAAAAAAATTGCCAACCAAGATCCCAACAGAGCTGGTAGAGCATTTGATAAAATACTCAGGGCAGATTTATCCGAACAAGGAAAAAAGAAAGTTCTAACAACTTTAAAGGAAACCTCTCAAAAAATAGAGGGAGTGTTAGTAAAATTGTTTTTCTCTCTTATATATGATAAAAAGAATGACTCCCAGATGGTCATCACCCTATTAGAAACCGCAAATATCACGTTTAATCAATTTTTAGAGAAAGAAAAATATCTGGAAAAGTTAAAAGAAACTCTGAAGACATATATAGACCATAGAAACGCCGAGATTGTTTCCTTATCATTGCGCTTATATGCAAAAATTGTGCAAGTTAGGAGAGAGGAATATGACCACTTCTTAGAGATTTTCAAAAACATTCCGGATTCAATAAATGTCCCATTAAAAATTTTACGTTCGAAAATAGGGGTAATCATTCAATTGATTGATGCATTTCCAGAATACTTTTTCGATTTATTTGATTATCTGGACGACTTTCTTATCCCAGAAGATGCAAAAGTATCTTGGAAGAAATCAACAAAACTCATAAAAACACCAGAAAAGCTTGAGGAACATCTTGATGAAGAACATAAAATCTTCCCACAAGAAAAAATCTTGGGACCTAAAGAAAGGGATATCGAGATAAAAAGTGACATTGCATTAGCTTTAGGGAGTATTTCAACAAGTATCGATGTAGAGACTTTCTCAGAGGTGATTTTCCCCCATATCATTCAGCTGATAAAAAGCGAGGAAACATCGGTAAAGGAATCTACATTAAAATCAATCATTCTAATCGCTAAAACTCGCCAAGATATTTATGAAGATCCTTCATTCCAATTACTCTTGGGTAAATTACTAATTGATGATGAAGTCAGTATACGAAAAAAAATATATAATCTAATCCTCCAGCTACGCTTAGAACAATTATTAATATACATTCTCGATTATCTGAAGCGTGACCTCCACTCAATAATCCGAATTGAGATGATCAACGTACTCACCAATCTAGCTTCTCAATTCCATAAGAAGCTGGTTCAATTTGATTTACCACAAATACTCATAAATCAAAACTTCAGTAATCAAAAAGTAATTGATATTAACGAATTTTATAAGAATCATCTTGGGGAGATCTCATTTTTTAATGTTCAGTTTAGGGAACAGATGAATGATATGGAAACAATTAAAAATCTCGGAAATCTTTCTGTAGAGGATGCAACATTAGCACTATTTTTCACATTATCATTGGAGGAGTATCAAATCTATGAAAAATACAAAAATTTTCTTGAAAATAGAATGGAATCGGCTGGATCAATTGCTAAATTAAAAATGCTTGATTTCAAAACAAATCGGTTATTAAGGGTATATGAAAAACATCCGGAGAAAATGAAGGATAGGGATCTGCTGCTCAAAAAATTAGAACCCATCGATTCTTATCTCCAGAGTACAAATGAATTAATCGAGGTAAAAATGATGGAATTTCTCCTTGAACTCCTTGAGAAGTCCAAAATTTTCCACTCAACGGTTTTTGAGAAATCTGTTATTCTTGTTTTCAAGCATCCCATTGATAATAATTCCGTCTCCGTAATAAAAATCTTTACAAAAATCATAACTCAATTGATGAAATTGGATTCAAAATATTACATGAGCATACAAAATATTACTAACCCTAAAACTGGAGTTGGAGAAGAAATCAATCCCTTTGAGCAATACATAAAGCCTTTTATTAGAAATATCATAAAAATTCAAGATAAGACAATTTATATCCAGCTTAAGAGATTATTCGATGTATTATTTAAGGTGAGGGATGAAAAGTATGATCATATTTCCAAGGAAGAAAAGGATTTCAGGCAATTGTTGGGAGAACAAACTTATCAAGATCAATATGAAAATATGATAATTGAGATTCTGGAAAATGACCCTAAAATTATTTCAAAAGTCCGGGCAATTAAACTACTTATACGTTCTCCTTACGATATTAAAACGGAAAGAATCTCGCAAATATTGATGGATAACATCAAAACAAAAAATCCAAAATTAAAGGCAAGCATCATAGATGCCGTGGGAAGGATCCTCCGGAATTATAAAACTTTTCCTGAAAAAAGAAAACCAAAGGAATACCGAACATTTAGGAAATTACTGATTCATACTTTCATCATGCCTTATGATCCAAAGGCCCACACACAGGTTAAGCAAGAAATTGTGAAACATCTCCCAAAAATTTTGGTAAATCAACCCTTTGTACCCATGATAACCCAAATCTTGAGGGAGATTGGTATGGATCCGGATCCCGATATAGCGAAGAAGGCCATTTCTGCCTATTTCAAATTCTTAGAACTCTATGATAACACAAAGAAGAGAACGAAAATGCTTAGTCTCTTGTATAACTTTGCGAATAATGAAAATATGGACGTAATAAACACACTTATAAATAATATCATAAATCTCTACCAAAAAGGGGTCGAAATCAAGGAAATTTTACCCACATTGATGAAATTAGCATCTTCTCCCAACAAAGAGATTCGGGATAAAATATTTTCCGTGTTCGAGAAAATGTACAACAAGGAACCGGAGAATTTTATCTTTTTCATCGATATCATCATGAAATTAATTAACCATAAGGATGTTGAAATCCGGAGGGATGCTTCAAAGGCATTATTTTCATTTATTTTTAAGAAGCCATCTAAATTGGAAGAGAATAAGTTTATCTTTAGAAGTTTCAGAAATCTTGCTTTAGATGAAGATTTGGAAGTCAGAATAATTGTTTCAGAGTTTCTTGTAGATTTGATTAACGCTTTTCCAGAAAGAATTAAGGAAATTTTGGACATAATATTCATTTTTATAAAAAGTGGAGAAAATGAGACCATGCAAAATACTGCATATGCCGTAAAGCTGGCTATCAATAAGTATCCAAAATATAAGGATGAAGTTATTGATAGTCTTAAGCGGTATTATAAAAAATCACAAGATGGAATGTTATTCACCCTCATAAATCAGCTCGAAGGAAAATGAGTATATGTAGAAAAAACGATTGATTTAAATTTCTTTTTTGTCTATTTTTATTTGGCAAAAAAAAATGAGTAAAAAATTAAAGATTCGAAAGGCGAAATCAGAGGACCTTTCAACTTTAAGAAAAATTGATCCAGAGATTTCTGCCCTTGAAAAAGATATTTTGAAATATTACCTCAAAAAACGAGGGATTTTTATTGTTCAAAACAGAAGAAATCATCAGATTGAGGGCTTTCTTTTAAGCCAAGTTCTGAATTGGGTCAATAATAAGCGAAGAATTGTTTGGATTGAACACATTTATATAAATCCCAAGAAAAAGAACGGAGAAGCCGCGCAAGCCCTTTTAGATTATTTAAAGGACTATTATCGGCATCTTGATCCCAATGTAAAATATGTATTTGGAAATATGAATCCCGGAGACAAAGAGCTCATCAAAATCTCAAACGGACTTCAATCCATATCTTATTTTGGTAAATTATAAAAATAGCTTTATTTATTGGAAAAGCAAGAGTTAAACGGGATTCATAATTTTCAATATGCTTCAATATGCTTCAGTTTATGAAAAAATAGAGGAATATTAAATTCTGAATAATTTTTGTTTTTTTATCAGTTATATTATTACTTTTGAGTATTTTAAAGAACTTAATTCGCAAAAGGAGCAAATAGGGGGAATACAAAGCTATTTAAATTTTCCTATTTTTTTCCATTAAGAAAAATGATCAAGGAAAAATCATTCCAAGAAAAGAAACTTCAAGCGGAAGTGATAGTTGTAGGTGGCGGTGTATCAGGGGTAGTTAGCGCGATTGCTGCAGCCAGAGAAGGTGCAGAAACAATATTAGTCCATGATAGAAGTGTACTGGGAGGGAATGCAAGCTCCGAGGTTAGGGTTCATATTGGAGGTGCCACAGAGCACGGTTTTCATTTTGATGCAAGAGAAACAGGTATTATCGAAGAAATAAGATTGCAGACTGCAGTTCATGATCCGTATAATACTTCAAGTTGGATAGATACTTGTCTCTATACAAAATGCATAGAGGAACCGCATTTAGAACTCATTCTGGAAACATATATTGATAAAGTTAATGTTAAATCCATAAAAAATTCAGGAGAGTATGAGACAAGAATTTTAAGTGTAGAGGGACACCAGGCCGGGAGTGAAGGAAAAATAAAGATAATCGGGGATATTTTCATAGATGGTACCGGACACGGAACACTGGGGCATTTAGCAGGTGCGGAGTACCGATATGGACAAGAGGGACAAGAAGAGTTTAATGAGAGTTTGGCACCTTTGGAACCGAATGAGAATGTATTGGGCGCATCTATTCTATTTAAAGCCGAGGACATGGGTCGAGGTCCCATAAATTTTAATCCACCTTCCTGGGCAATAGATTTTAATGAAGATTTGTTGAAAAAAAGTGGGAAATCAATACCCGGGAAAAATCTCAACCACAAAAGATACTGGCATAGTGATACTGCAGGTTGGTGGTGGGTGGAACTCGGCGGGAATCCCGAGGATTATCACCCCATTAAAGATAACCAAAAGATCCGCCATGATCTCCAAGCAATCTGCTTCGGCATTTGGAATTATATAAAGAATAAACACCCCGAGGAAAAGATCCGGAAAGAGGCGGAAAACTTTGAAATAACTTGGATTGGATATGTTCCGGGACACAGGGAAAGTAGGAGATTGGTGGGAGATTATATCCTCACTCAAAATGATTTGGAAGCATGTAGGGTATTTGAAGACAGAATCGCTGCCGGCGGTTGGTCTATTGATCTTCATCCGGGAGATTTTTGGAATCCCTTATCAAGTGCAAAGCATACATATATGGAAGTTCCTTACAGTATTCCATTTCGCTCAATATATTCAAAAAACATAGAGAATTTGATTATAGGGAGCCGTTGCCTCTCGGTCACTCACGTTGCCCATGGGAGCACAAGGCTCATTGCGACCCTTTCCTTATGTGGTCAAGCTGCAGGTACAGCTGCCCATATGTGCCTTTCGAAGGATATTGATCCCCGTCAACTTGGGAAGAAGCATATTTCCCAGCTTCAACAAACACTTCTCAAAAATGATTCAATGTTATTGGGTGTGAAAAATCAAGATGAAAGGGATTTGGCTTTGGATGCAAAAATCACAAGTAATAGTGAATATCCTTGTTGCTTTGATGATCCACAGACTTTTATTCCACTTTATTTTCCTATTTGCCAGAGATTTTATCTCCCGGCATTCAAATTGGATATGGATGAAATAAATTTATCCTTCTATCTAAAAAATCCAACAAACAAAAAAATAATGATACAAGGAGCAATAAGAAGGGATGATGGAAGACACTATTTCACCTCTGAGGATGATTTGCTAAATTTTGAAATCTATATACCTAAAAACCATAAGGGATGGATCTCCACCAAATTTTTTGAGAGTAAAAAAATTGCGAAAATGGATTCGGGAAATTATTGGATCTATTTAAAACCCCATGAAAGCGAGACGATTTACTGGGGCATGAATTATAACCACTGGCCTGGAACCAGAATTGGATATTATTTAGAACAAGAGGAAAGATGGCAAGTCCTTAGGGCAGGAAAAAGAGTTTTTTATGACAAAGTTATTGGGCCTCGTGGGACATTTTGCTTTAAGGTAGAAGGCTTTCCATCACCTTATCCTGCAGATAATATTAACAATGGTTATCATAGACCCTTTATTGGACCAAATCTGTGGATTTCTAAACCATTTAAAGACCCTTACATCCCACCCTTTATTCGGAAAGGAGATAAAAATGAAAAAGGGAATCGAGAAATAATCGAACTGGATGATGCCATTAAAAGAATGAAGACTCCCCAATATGGGCATGAATTAGGATTACAAGAAATTGAGGAAAAACCGTCAAAACCAATTGAAATTTATATTTCCTTTGGGAAAAAAACTACAATATCAAAACTGATACTAACTTGCGATACAGATTTAGATAACTGTTTTCCTCACCAAAATTACGGAGATTTAAAGATTAAAGATTGGGGAATAATAGGGAAAGCACCAATGTGTATTAAGAATCTCAAAATATATTCAAAGAACGGACAAAAAGAACGAAATCTAATAAAAGAGATTGAGGGGAATTTTCAGCGTAGAATTATAATTAATTTTGAAAATGAAATAATTTCAGACAATTTAATTATTATCCCAACGAATAATTGGGGATTTCATACTTTTAACTTGTACGAGGTTAGAGTTTATTGATCATTGAAAACTTTTTGGAAATTTTTCTAAAATAGTGAAAAAACATTTTTTTGGGTATAATTTTAAAATCAAGGAATATCTGGAGAATTTAGTAATCCAGATAAAACGAAAGTCTGAATAACCAATAGTGTATTAGGTTAATACTTTATTTAAATAGCAAAAACCATTAATTTTTTATACATGTTCGACTAATTTTAATATATTACCTTATCCTTTGGCAACATGAATATCTTTGAAGACATTAGTACTTCAAAAACTTTAAAAGGGAATATTCAAGCTTTTGAATGAAATTAATGATGCATAGAGGGTAAGGATTACTAAATACTGAGGGAGAAATAAAAAATTAGAATTATCACATTTAATATTCCAGAAAGTTATCTAAGGGCGATTAGTAAGTTATGTAAAGATGATGGAATGTATCCTTCCCGTTCAGAGTTAATTAGATATGCGGTAAGGTCATTTTTAATTAAAGAATTGGAGAGTTTAGAAGAATTCAAAAAATACAAATCTAAAACCAATGAGAATATTAGAATTAGGATCCAAGATCAGGAATCCAACAATACAAAGATAAAAGAGATCTCGGAGGATAATATTGTCCAATTATTTAATGAAGGAACTTCTTCTTTTGAATTGGTAGAGGAACCTGATTTAGAAAAAGAAATTAAATAATTTTTTCATTGACATTGGATTGTACAACAACATTTTTGTTTTTTGAAAAAAGTCTAGGGTAAAGTTTAAATAGAAAGCCCACAACCCACTTATCTTTTATATTTTAGATCTTATATGCCGACTCTTTTAAATAATATATAATATATATAAGTTATTTAATGATTAACAATCAGAATCCTTTATTTACCGATTAACATTTGGAAAGAATTATAAAGGGCAAAAGATAATTAAAATTAGTATTCAATTCCCCCAAAACTGGGATAATTAATTCAACAATTTTTTAAACATAAGACCTTTAGAAGAGGAGTGGATTTTGAATTTATGAAATTGGGGAATAAATACGGATAGAAAATTGCTCAGTGGATATCTGAGTATATGTACACTTTCAAAATTTGGAAACAATTCTGAAAGTTCAGGGTGTGAATTAAATTTGAGAATCGTTACAGTAAATCTGCCAGTGTCATATCTTAATGCAATAGAATCATTAACCGGGAATGAGGGGTTATACCCTTCAAGATCGGAATTGATCAGGGTCGCAGTAAGGGATTTCCTTATAAGAGAATTAGAGTCTGCAAAATCTTTTCAAAAATACCAAAATCAGAAAGATACCAAAGCAGAACCAGAAAAAGAAGAGGCACAAATTGATGAAAACTATGTAACCATCGGCGAAAAAACATATAAAATAATAAAAAAATAAAAGAGAAATCTTTTTTGACTAAAGCAATGTTCTTCTCCCTTTTTTCTTAATTATTATCTTTTTTTGGCTTTTTCCTTTAGCCCAAAAATTTTTAACGCTAAAGTACCAATTATCCTAATAATGGCAAATGATAATAACGATAAACCCGACCCAACAATTGGAAAAGTGGACGGTAAAACCACACCATTTGGTTTTGATGTAAGATTAGCAAAACCGATTCCTCGCAATACTTTTCTAAGCACCTACCATGAAAATAAGAATTACGTACTCTCCGTTGCAAATGTATGGAATTCGGAAAAAGGTTCATTTGCCAATGTTAAGGTGGTGGGAGAGGTTCCTTTAACCCCTTTTAAAATGGATTCTAATATTCTTATTGCGGATAAAGACCAAATTATCGATGCATTGGGTTTAAATATCGATCAACAACAATCACTTCGGCTTGGAAAGATTTTACACACAGATATAGATGCCAACATCAATATTGAAAAGATGGGAAGGGTTTTTATAACGGGCAGGTCAGGCAGCGGGAAGTCGTACACCGTGGGGGTTCTCATTGAAGAGCTCATGAAAAAACAAGTGCCCTTGATTATCATTGACAGACATGGAGAGTATTCATCTCTTAAAATTCTGGAAAAGAACAATATACCCGATGAGGAGCATTTTTTCGATAAGGATGATCCAAAAAGAGAATACGCGGAGCATATCATTGAATTTGGAGATGAAAATATTAACCCTTGGGTAGATTTGGATATTGAATATCTCATTGCCAGCCGAATGAAAGATGCGGTTCGCCCTGGGAATGCAATAATAATAAATCTCCGAGGGTTGGATATTCCAATCCAAGAGAATGTTATTGAGCAAGTCTGTGCAAGACTTTACAAAGCTAGTACCCTTGGAGATATCCCTCCCCATTATATTTTTATCGATGAGGCTCATTTATTTGCTGGAAAGAAAAAAAAACCGATACGAAAAACACTCAAACTTCTAGCTCAAGAGGGAAGAAAGTTTGGTTCAAATTTAGTTCTTATTACACAAAAACCACAAGCCTTAGATACTACTATAAGGGCACAAGCAGGAACATGGATTATACATAAACTTTCCGATGTAAATGATGTAAGAATCACATCCAATAGTGCAGAAGGGCTTGGAAGCGAATCACAAGATGAAATCCAGAATTTGTCGCCCGGGGAGGCTATAGTTACAGGAGATATTGCACCACATTGTCCAATTATGACCAAGGTAAGATTAAGATACACTGTGCATGGAGGGGCAGGATATAATGTCTTAGATCATCTTCGAGAAGGGGAAGAAATCCCTAAAGCCAAACTAGTCCAAAACTTAAAAAAACAAATCAGCCAACAACAAAAAACCCAAATGAGCCAAGATGTCCTAAGTTCAGATCAGCTCACACCTGTAGAATTACAACACCGTTTAACAAGTCTGAAAGAGCAGAATATCAAATTAAAACAAGAAATTAGTGATCTTAAGGCAGAACTTCAAAAAATGGAAGAAGTTACGGCCGAGACACAATTCATCGGAAAAAGAACGAAAAATGTTGATGATAAGATCGAGCAAGCGGCCAATGTGTTTGCAGGCAATTCTCCCGACAATATAATGAATGAATCTCAATTTAAAGATAAGATAGAGGACTTAGAAGCCGAAATCCAAACGCTCGAATTGGAAAAATCGGGACTTAAAGTTGAGGTCAATGATCTCAAGGATAAATTCAAAAAAGAACAAAAAAGGGCCGATGATGCAATTAATCTAGCTGAAAAATTGATGAAAAAACTCAAAAATCAGAAAAAATAATTTTTGGAGAGGGCTCATATTTTAATTTGGATATTTTTCTCAAATTTAATATCCCGGGAGGAACTACCTACTTTTATCACAAATGTTCCTTGATTCAATACCCACTCATCCTCCTCAGGATCGAAATAGGAAAGTTTTTTCGTGGGAAATTGTATCTCAACGATTTTTTCCTCCCCAATATCTATTTCCACTTTTTCAAAACTGACTAATTCCTTGACAGGTCTTTCTATTTTTGGACTTTTTTCAGAGGCATAAATCTGGATGATTTCCGATCCTTTATAATCCCCAATGTTTTTAATCTTGATTGATATATTTATTTCTTCCTCTTGAGTGTATTCTTCCTTATTTAATTCAAACTCAGAATAGGCAAAATCAGTATAAGAGAGTCCAAACCCAAATGGAAAGAGGGGCTCTACATTTTTGGTATCAAAATATCGATAGCCCACGAAAATTCCCTCTTCATAATGAAGATCGATTTTATGGGTGAATCTTCGGAAGAACTTAGTATTTATTCCCAATACTTCATGTTTAAACATATCCCAATAACTATATTTGAACCCAGGATATCGCTTTTCGTTCTTATGAGCAGGAGAATCCTCAAGCTTTTTGGGAAAAGTGACGGGAAGCTTTCCCGATGGATTTGCCAACCCAATTAAAAGATCAAGGATCCCCTCTCCAGCCATTTGGTGGGGTTGCCACACTTGGAGTATGGCGGCCGCATCATCAATCCAATCGTCCATTGAAATTGGTCCGCCTCCATATAAAATCACCGCGAGATTGGAATTTTTGTCACTAATCTTTTTAATTTCTTTAATTTGTTTCTTGTCCAACACAATTTTACGCTTATCTTGCCCTTCACAATCATTAAAGAACCAATGGGTGACCCCCGTAAAATGTAACACAAGATCTGCTTCTTCTGGTTTTTTAACAAATTCAATCTTACCGCCCAATCTATTTTTCAATGCTTTTTCTGGGGTGATGAAGAATGGGGGTTTCACTGCTGAACTTCCCCCGATTGATTTAATAAATGGAGTATAATCAGCCATAGATCCTTTGATACATATTTTTTTCACCTTATTCGGGTTAAATGGGAGAATCCCTTTATTTTTCAACAATACAGATCCTTCTTGGATTATTTTCCTGGCTAAATCCCTATGCGCCTCGGTGTTCCTAGAACCCTTAGGAATCTTTTCCTTGGGGTCAAACAGCCCTACTTTAAAGAGCGTTCTCAAGAAACCCCAAATATTTTTATCCAACTCTTCCTCCTTGAATTCCTTGTTTTCAAATGATTTTTTAACCTTATCAAAACCATAAACAAATTCATGAGGCATTTCAAGCGTAAGGCCTGCCTTAATACATTTCGCGGGATCTTCAAGATCATGAGTGGCAAACCAATCAGAAACCACAAAACCTTTGAATCCCCATGTATCTCTCAGAATATCATTCAACAAATCCTTTTTTTCATAAACATACTCACCATTCACCATATTATATGAGCCCATGATGAGCCAAGGATCCGCTTTCTCAACCGCTTCCTTAAACCCGGGCATATAGATCTCATTTAATGTTCTCTTATCTACCACTGAATTACTGAATCTTCTTCTCACTTCTGAATTATTACAAATAAAATGTTTCACACAGGCAGCAATTCTTTTACTTTGAATACCTTTTACAAGAGGGACCGCCAGTTTTGAGTTTAAAAGGGGATCTTCCGTGAAATATTCAAAATTTCTGCCACATAAAGGTGTCCTAAGAATGTTTATTCCTGGAGCCAAAATACAATGCCTTCCGGCAGCCCTAGTTTCTTCAGCTAAAGCTTGACCATATTTATACACTAGGTCGGTGTTCCAAGATGCAGCCAAACCAATGGTTGCTGGAAAATAAGTGTTTTTTGTCCCAAAAGCCGAATGGGGGGCAACTCCATGTGGCCCATCGGTCATACCGAACTCGGGAATTCCCAAACGTTTGATTGGTTTGGAGGAAAAACCAGTATATTTCGATAATAGTGAAATTTTTTCATCGAGGGTCATTCGTCTAAGTAAATCTTCGACCCTGTTTTTGATATCTGCATTATCATCAAGATAAATTTTCTTGTCTTTGCTCTCAGACATGGGGAAAATAAACCATAATCAAATAAAAATTCTGAACTTCCGATCGATTCCAAGAATTTTTAAATCCATTTTTATTTTGTAAAGTAAGATCAAAATGCAAACCCGATCAGAAAACAATACTTTTCATTATCAACTTGATTGGACTTGGCGCGCCTTGCGCGCATAAAAAGAGCATTAAGGATCCTATCTATCTGTATTTTATTCTATACTTGTTTCCGATAAAATTTAATTAATTTAATACTATTTTAAGTGAGATCCTTCTTATGGAACATAATTTTTGCCTGGAGATTATTAAAAAAATCCAAAGAAAATAATAGGCAAAAAAACTTAATCCTCTTTCTATATCGCCCCTAAAGTGTTTTGGAGTCCCTAAGCCAGCCAATAAGGAGAAAAATTTAAAAGTTATTGTTTCCTTCTGTGACTTAGGAATTTTAACCAATTTTTATAAATTGCCAACACCTGAAACTCAGAAAAAGAACTTAAAGTGAATAAAATGAAACCAACACAAAAAAATAACTATGATGTTTTGAATTCAAAAAGAACAGGGAATTTTTCTCCCTCTTCTGGTCACTTTTGGTTCTGGTGGGCTTGGCGACTTTAGCAAAACCAATTGATATATAATTGATTTTGTATTCTCATTTTCTTTATTATAATTGTTATAATGCATTATAATTAGATGAGAAGTACTCAATCTTATATCTCTTGGTTTAACTTTTAGTTTATCGAGTGGATATTAGGTTTTAAGTTTAATTGGCAAACAATAAAGATTGGAAAAAATGAAAAAATGATAATAAAAAGGAAGAACAAATAATGTCAAAAATTGTAGAAGGTATTAAGAAATTGGTTAATGATGTACAACTTCCGGAAGACCATGCAAAAGAGATAATGCATGAGATCATGTCCGGGAATGCAACCGAATCTCAAATAGGAGGATATTTAACTGCCTTAAGGATAAAAGGTGAAACCGTGGATGTAGTATCCGCGGCAGCTGAAGTAATGAGAGAATTCTCCAATCGAATCCATCCCAAAAATGTGAAGAATTTGGTAGATACATGTGGGACAGGTGGAGATAATGCAGACACATTTAATATTTCAACATTGGCCGCATTAGTCGCTGCGGGAGCGGGTGCAAGAATAGCAAAGCACGGCAATCGTTCAGTTTCATCAAGCTGTGGATCTGCAGACATTCTTGAGGGTTTTGGTGCAAAAATAGATTCCGAGCCCCAAGTTGTTGAGGATATGATTGAGGAGATAGGGTTTGGTTTTATGTTTGCTCCCAGATTCCATCCGGCAATGAAATATGCAATGCCTACCCGAAAATCCCTAGCAATGAGAACAATTTTCAATATTTTGGGGCCCTTAACAAATCCAGCCTCTGCGAATAGGCACATTATGGGAGTGTTTGATAAAGGATTAACCGAGAAGATGGCGGAAGTTATGAAAAATCTAGGGGCAGATCATGTGTTTGTGGTACATTCTGAACCAGGTATTGATGAAATCGTGCCGATTTCCGATGTCTATATTTCTGAGTTAAAAAACGGCAAAATTCATTCATATATTTTGGGACCAAATGATTTTGGAATAGATAATGTGAATTTGGATGAATTGAAAGGAGGAGAACTGGAACAAAATATTGAAATTGCCAAGAATATCTTAAATGCGAATGATAATGGAATTAGAAAAAAGATTGTAGTCATCAATGCTGCCTATGCATTAATCAGCTCAGGTATCGTACAAGATCTTAACGAAGCCATTGAAAAGGCAGAATACTCTCTTACAAGCGGTGCTGCTAAACAAAAGTTAAAACAATTTGTGGAAAAAAGCGGTGGTTCATTGCATAAATTTGAACAAATCTTTAATCAATAATGTAAGACACAATAAAAAACGAAAATAACAATCGGGGAAAATATAATGGGGATACTCCAGAAGTTAGCAAAGACAAGGAAACAAGATATAGGACAGATTAAAGAGGCAATTCAACAATTCCAGGAGAAAAAGTCACCAAAATATGATATAAAAGGATTTAATAATAAAAAAAAACAGAACAGAATAACTTTATCCGAGAAAATTGGTTTGTTGAGGAAGGAAAAAAATAACACTGAGTTATTTGGGATAATTTCTGAATTAAAAGCGGGTTCTCCTTCAAAAGGGATGATTATAAGAGAATCTGATATTAAACCAATAACCGATATCATGCAACCAAGCGTAGATAATTTAGAGAATAAAATCCAGCATATGATTAAAGGAGGAATAATCGGTATTTCTGTTTTAACCGAACCCAGAAAGTTCTTCGGATCTTTCGGGAATTTATTACAAACCTCCCAAATCTTACCGTTATCATATCCTCTTTTACTAAAAGATTTCATCATTGATGAAGCACAAATCCAACTGGGCAGGCTTTGTGGGGCATCTAACGGATTAATAATTGCGAAAATATGCGATCCCATAAAAATGGCGAAGAAAATGCATTCATATGGGCTCGAGCCTCTGATCGAAATTCACGACCATCAAGATTTAGAAAAAATCAAACCACTTAAAGACGACCAAGATATGGATTTTGTAATTGGAATTAATAATAGAAATCTCAAGGACCTCTCCATTGAACTTAATACAACAAGATTAATCGGCCCAAAAGTTAGAAAATATTTTGGATCAGAACAACCGTTAATAACAGAGAGTGGAATTAAGAGCTACAAAGATCTTCTTAAAATGGATATTTATGGGATAAAATATGCACTTATTGGGACAGCAATTATGGAAGACAAAGATACTAAAAAAATTACCCAGAACATCAAAAAATTACAGGGCGTGAATAAACCTTTTGTTAAAATCTGCGGCATTCAGAAAGAGGAGACTTTAATGCGCCTAAGATATATGGAACCCTCACCTACAGCAGTAGGATTCATCGTGGAAATCCCCGAAAGTTCCCGAAATCTCAATCTTCAAGAGGCAAAGTACCTTTTAGATTTAAGCCCGAAATCTATATTGAAAACTATTGTAATTACAAAATCTTCAATAGAAGAAATAGAAGAATTGGATGATTTTTTAGAGCCCGATCTGATACAAATCCATATCCCACACATTTCCAAAATCTTTTTCAAATTACCCCCCGCAATTCAGAGAAAATTGGTGATCCCAATCAAAACCATCAACGGAAATTTAGAGGAAAAATTTAAAATGGTTTTACGCTTAGGAGATAGCCCTTTTTCTTATCTATTAGATTCTAGTGAGGGGAAAGGAAAGCAGATTAACCTTGAAATGGCGAAAAGATTTTTTGAACGATTCCCCGAGAAACGGATAGTTATTGCTGGGGGCATAACTCCTGCTAATGTGGGAGGACTTTTAGAAACACTGCAACCATTTGGCGTTGATGCAAGCAGTTCTTTAGAGGTAGATGGAATAAAAGATATAGCACTCATACAAGACTATATGAATGAAATCAAAAAGCATTCAAGCACAATTTAAAATGAAAATTAAGGGACATGTTAAACAATAAGGAGAATATAAAAAAATGGTACTTGCACAGAAAGGAAATGGATATTACGGAAAATACCCCGATAAAAAGGGATATTATGGAAAATTTGGGGGACAATTTGTACCCGAGATAATAATGCCCGCTTTAGAGGAACTTGAAGATAATTACTTAAAAATTAAAGATAAAAACGAATTTCAAACCCGACTAAACCAAATTCGCACGGATTATATGGGAAGGAAAACTCCGTTGTATTTTGCCAAAAGATTGAGCAATAAATATAAATGTAAAATCTATCTAAAAAGGGAAGATCTTGTCCACGGAGGGGCACATAAGCTTAATAACACAATGGGCCAAGCCCTTTTAGCCAAGATGATGGGAAAAAGGAAGCTAATTGCAGAAACGGGTGCAGGTCAGCACGGGTTTGCAACCGCCATAGCCGGTGCATATTTTAATATGCCCACCAAAGTATTCATGGGAAAAGTAGATATGAAACGTCAAGAATATAACGTACATAGGATGGAGATGCTGGGGGCAGAGGTCATTCCCGTAGAGATCGGATCCCAAACACTTAAGGAAGCTGTTTCCGAAGCACTAAGATATTGGATTACAGATTTAGAGGATACACATTATCTAATTGGAAGTGTTATTGGGCCTCATCCATTCCCCATGATTGTGAGAGATTTCCAGTCGGTGATCGGAAAGGAAATAAAACAACAAATATTGAGGAAAGAAAATCGACTCCCCGATGCAATTGTTGCTTGCGTAGGCGGTGGATCGAACGCGATGGGGACATTTTACAATTTTATTGAGGATGAGCAAACTGAATTGTGGGGTATCGAGGCAGGCGGATTGGGAGTAGATTCAGGTAAGCATTGTTTAGCAGTGGGCGAAGGAAAAGAAGGGATTTTTCAAGGTTGCAAGCAATTCCTACTCCAAGATGTAAACCGTAATATAAACCCCACCCACTCAATATCAGCGGGATTGGACTATCCCGGTGCGGGTCCCGAAATTTGTCATCTCAAATCTATTCATCGATTATTGGCGGGAAATGCGACCGATAAGGAGGCAATTAACGCGTGTAAGGAGTTAAGCGTGGAGGAGGGCATCATACCTGCGCTTGAATCGAGTCATGCAATTGCTCACGGGCTAAAACTCGCAAGAACAATGAATGAAAAACAAATAATAGTAATTAACTTAAGCGGACACGGCGGAAAAGATATTGAACAGATTATACATGAAACATACCGAAAGGAGGTATAAAATAATGGAACAAAGTACCGAGAGAAAGAATAAAATCATTAATAAGAAAATAGAAACTACATCAAAAGAAAATTGCATAAAAAAGGTATTTGAACGGCTAAGAAAAGAGAAGGAAAAAGCTTTTATCCCCTTTCTCACGATCGGAGATCCCGATGAAAAGACTTTCTTACACATAGTTGAGAAAATTAAAAATGATATTGATATTTTAGAATTGGGTATTCCTTTCAGTGACCCGATTGCAGATGGAAAAACCATCCAAAAAGCCAATCACAGGGCATTAAATAAAGGAATAAATCTTCAAAGCTCCTTTAGCCTTATTAAGAAAGCTAAACAAATAATAAAAAAACCAATTGTCCTCTTAACTTATGCAAATATATTGGGATTGGGAGAGCAAAGGGAATACTCCCTCAAAAGATTTAAAAAGGCCGGAGTGGATGGGATTATCATTGCAGATGTTCCCGTTGAGGAGGCAGGTAATTATCATCGATTGTTAACAAAATATGGGATTAAACTTATTTTATTGGCCACCCCGCAAACCACGGAAAAAAGATTTCAAAAGATGTATCCCTATTTGGGAGGTTTTCTTTATCTCGTTTCCGTGAGTGGAACTACCGGGGCACGAAAGAAAATCAAGAAGAAAACTGCGCAATTAATTAGAAAAATTTCATCCTTTATTCATAAACGAGAAAAGAACATTCCCATATGTTTAGGTTTTGGTATATCTAAGCCACAACATATTAAGGATTTACAGAAGACTGACTTACGGGGCATTATCGTTGGGTCAGCGATAATAAAAAGGATTGAAAATTCCCTGGGTAATAAAAAGGAAATTATAGAAAATGTGGGAACATTCATAAAAAACATGAAAAATGCCACGAGGTGTGATCTCTAATGGAGTTTGATCTAAATATCAAAAAATTGGGAAAAACAGATGATATTTTTGGGTATTTCCGATACCTTACTGATCAAATAGAGACCCAAAATTACTGCTTGTTGGAATCTGTTGCAGAAAAATCCCATGAGATGCTTTTCAGTTTTATCGGAATCAAACCCGATTTTATGATTAAAATTAACGGAGAGAAATTGCAACTTTATGATATTACCACCGAACGGGGCGAAAAGATGAAAGAATTTGCAGATCATCATCAAACACCTCAAGAAGAAATTGATTTACCCTTTGATGACAATGTGAAAATACATCTGCCTGGAATCGATCAGCTGAAAAATATTTTTCCTATCTCGCCCTCGGCCATGCCAGAATTATTTCCGAGAAAGGTTTTTTCTGGGGGATTATTGGGATATATAGGCTATGATGTTGTTGCCCCCTATGTAGGTTATGATACCCCCAATAATTCAGAAAAAGAATTTCCCGATATACTCATGGGCTTTTTCTCTGAGGTTTTGGCCTTTTCCCACACCACCCACACACTTTATGAAATCCATAATAATATCGCCACCACCGAAAAAAATACCCATTTTCCAAAATATTTTGAAAAATTCAAGCAAAGAGACCAAGCAAACTTGCATACAAAAAAGCATGTGCAAGAGAAGGTTCAGCAGGTATTAAAAGAGGAGAGTCGCTTTAAATCAAATACATCCAAAAAGGATTGGAGAAAGATGATCAATAGTACCAAAGATCATATTAACAAAGGAGATATCATTCAAACCGTGATTTCAAGAAAGATGATCGCCAATTCGGATATCAATCCCCTAGATGTATATGCAGCCTTGAAATATGTAAATCCATCCCCCTATATGTATTATCTAAATTTTGAAGAAGCCCATCACGGGGATGTGAGGATCATAGGGAGTAGTCCTGAAGCATTAATTCGAAAAGAGCATACTTATCTTGAAACTCATCCCATTGCGGGGACCCGGAGAAGGGGGAAAAACCCTAAGGATGAGAAAAGAATGGAACAAGAACTGTTACATTCAGAAAAGGAATTGGCAGAACATATTATGCTGGTCGATTTGGCGAGAAATGATTTGGCCAAGGTGAGCACACCCGGATCAGTCGATACATATGAATTTATCAAGCTAAAAAAGTTCCCCAATGTGATGCATTTGGTGAGCAAGGTAAGCTCTGAATCGAATCTCAACCCATTTGATGTATTCAAATCGGTCTTTCCCGCAGGCACAGTTTCAGGAGCCCCTAAAAAACGAGCGATGGAAATCATCCATGATCTCGAGAGAGAATATAGGGGGCCATATTCCGGTTGTGTGGGATATTTTAGCTTTACGGGAGACATGGATATGGCCATCACTATCCGCTCCATTTTTAATAAAAACCAGAAATACATTGCCCAGGCAGGGGCTGGAATTGTGGCTGATTCTAAGCCCGATGAGGAATACCTTGAAACTAGAAATAAAATGAACGGGATACTCTCCACCATTAATTTGGCAGAAAGGAGATTGTTTATCCAATAATATCAGAGAAAGAAGAAATTAACAAAACAAGATTGCCTTTTTTAAATTGTACTGTACAGATAAAATTACATAAATAGTTGAAACACAAATAGTTGAAACACAAATAGTTGAAACACAAATAGTTGAGTAAAATGGTCGAAATATTAAAGCAAATCAAGGAACAGCAACCTTACATTGGAAAAAAGCAGAAGATATTGTTTATTAATAACCAGGATTCTTTTGTGTATAACCTGGTTAATTATATTTGTACAATCTCCGAAGCGAAAGTGAATGTGTGTTCGAACGAAATAAGATTGGAGCAAATTGCAGAATATAACCCAGATAAGATTTTTATTAGTCCAGGGCCAGGTCACCCCAAATATGATACCGGAAATGTGATTGAAATTATTAAAAAATTTGCCGGAAAAAAACCCATTTTCGGAGTATGTTTAGGCCACCAATCTATATGCGAGGCATTTGGAGAAGATCAGAAACAAGAGTATGTCGGATTGGCGAAAGTAGGACCTATGCATGGAAAAGTATCTAAAATATTTCATGATGGAGAGGAAATTTTTAAAGAAATCCCCAATCCGTGCAAAGTGGTGAGATATCATTCCCTTGCAGCCAAATCCGACTTATTACCTTCAGAGATAAAAATAACCGCCATGGCAGATGATGGAACCATAATGGCAATTAAACATAAAAAATTTCAAATTTTTGGGGTTCAATTTCATCCAGAATCAATTATGATGAAACCTCATGGAATGAAGATCATTGCAAATTTTCTTTGCCTCTAAAATCAAAGAGAGGTCTTTTTTAGGCTATATTTTTACATCGTTCCCATAACTATCTCCATTATACTGCAAATCAATTTTAAAAGCCCGAGAAAATCAAGTTTTAAGAACTCTTTTGAATAATAAATATTTGAGAGCGAATGGAAATCGAGGAATTTAAAAAAAAAGTAGAAGAAATATGGCAAAAAGTGGATTTTGAAGAAGAATCTGCCCAAAAAAACCGAATCTTTTTGCAATCTTTGAAAAATATCTGCGCACATGCCCTTGAAGAACCAGATTTATCATCGGAATTAGAAAATGAGATCAAGCAAAATTTATTCCGAGCCGAAAATGAAATGGCCAAGCTGAAAACACAATCAAAAGATCCTTTTCAGAGTCCAATTGGGAAACAAAAAAATGAAGATAAAGATAAAAGGAGGAAAAATGACTTTGAAAAACAAACTCAAAGGGCTGAACCCGCCGATTTGTCCCTCAACTCCTCTGATAAAAATGAACCTCTTCAATCGGTGGATGCAGGGCAATTTGATCCCAGCACCAGTCCGATCTTAAGAAATCTTCATAGAAAAAACCTCTCTCAAAAAAGGAAAAAACCTAAGGAAAAAACAAAACCTGTGCCCGAACCGTTAGATTCATCGACCTCCGCCAAAGAAAAAGCCGAAAATCTCCCTCTTGATTTAAATAAATTCCCATCAACCGAACCAGAACAAGATAAAGGGAAGGAAGATAAAAAACAAGAGGTCAATGTTCCATACCAAAACGCCATACTTTATTTTCCTCAGCTTAAAACGGAGATTCCACTCAATTTTTCTAAAAACACTATTGCTATTAATCGTCAGTTCTTTCAAGGGAGGAGCTACCCCTTCAAAATACCCCCTGAATTTTTTTCATCCATTCATGAAACTCAACATTGCATTATAGAGCAACCCGAGAAAGGAACGTTCATTTTGAAGGATCCAAATAATCTGCAAAAGACATATTTTCATAATAAATTCATCGATGATCACGGAGAACCCCTGGAAGAACAAGATGAATTCATCTTACCCGTAATCATTGAAGGAAATGAATCTTCTTTAAAGGGAATCTTTCGGACAGATTAGGGGGGTAAATTTGGTGGGATTGAAAGACGAAAAGTATCCGATTTTAGAATGGAGCGGTCAACAAAAAGGAATCATCCAGCCCTCCAAACTCTTCAAAAATAAAGATATACCAGAGGTCTGTATATTCTCATTTTTTCACGAATTGAAAGAGGATCTTCAAAAACGCGGAATAATTAAAAAAAAAGGTAGATTTACCACCGTCCCCGGCCAGGACAGATATTTTTACAAGATTTCTTCATCAAAAAAAAATGAAAATGTTGAAAATATCGGACTTATTTTTCCGGGAATTGGCGGACCCTTAGCCGCCATGGATTTAGAATGTGCCATTGCCCGTGGATGTAAAAGAATATTGGTTGCGGGAAGTGCGGGAGCGATAGAACCTGATCTTGATGTCGGACAAATATTTTTAATTCAATCCGCTCTCCGGGATGAAGGGACTTCTTACCATTATCTGAAACCAAAAAGGGTGATTAAAGCCCACAAACAGTTTTTAGAGAGAATTAAAGAGATTTTAGATTTGAAATCCATTAATTACCAATTAGGGACCACCTGGACGACCGATGGACTTTTTCGAGAAACATCAGAAAAGATTCAGAAGAGGAAATTGGAGGGCGCAGCAATCGTAGAAATGGAGGCCGCCTCACTTATGGCGGTTGCCAAGTTCAGAGATATCCCTCTTGGACATATGATTTATTGCGCAGATAATATAAGTGGGGCTGAATGGGATCCCAGACGAGATCTTGATACACCATCCTCGCGAAGAAGTTTCATGGATGTAGTAATAGAGATTGGCATACAACTTTCACAAAGCTAATGAGATAAAGAGATATAAAGCAACATGAAGCTTTATGGATAAATGAAGATACATAGAGACCCCTAAAAAATTACGAGGATACCAAAGATGAATGAACAAATAAAGAAAAGAAAAAATAGCATTGGTGTAGAGATGATCGAGATCCAGCCAGGAACATTCATGATGGGCGCATCTGAAGAGGATAAAGATGCCCTATGGGATGAGAAACCGATTCATCCAGTAGAGATCACATACACCTTCGAAATGAGCAACACAGAAATCACGAACAAGCAATATGAGGAATTTGATCCAGAACACCGTAAGGAGAGGGGGGACGGAGGGGGGACGGGCTTTTCGGTCGAGGATACCGAAGCAGTTGTAAATGTTTCCCGAAAGGAAGCATTAGAGTTTTGCAGATGGCTTTCTGAGACGGAAGGAAAGCATTACCGGCTCCCCACAGAGGCAGAATGGGAATACGCGTGTCGGGCTGGAACCCAAACGAGATATTTTACAGGAAATTTTTTATCTCAAGAATTTCAAAAGGATCAGAAATTAACCAAAAAATGGAACGCAAAGCAATTTTATAAAGATCATACACTTAAAGTGCAAGATACCCCCGCCAATCAATGGGGCTTGTACGAAATGCACGGTAATGTAGAAAATTGGTGCATGGATAGGTTTAAATATTACACGAAGGCGAAAGAAAAGGATCCCATTGCTTTAGGAAATAATCAAGTGGAGGGAAATGCATATGTCACCCGGGGAGGGAGCTTCGGGGTTAAGGCTGAACATTTGAGATCTTCACGAAGATTCGGTGCCTTAGAAGGAGAAAAAAACTGGCTTATCGGGTTTCGGGTGGTTTGCGGCCCTCGCGTTGAAGACCTCAACG
>CAZEPC010000019.1:0-24632 GCA_964513765.1 uncultured archaeon | reverse complement strand
TAAGGGGAAAAAAGGAGAGCGGAATGAAAAGATCTATATGATCTTAAACATTGCCTGTTTATTTATATAATATTCTAATGCCATTCTTTTACCCGCTTTTAACGGCTTTTACCACCCATATTCCATCAGAAGACAATTAGCTATAAAGACGGCCACCCCGGGGCTGACCTTGCCCTTGTTCTTGTTGTTTGTGGATTTGATTGCTTTTTTGGGCCAGCTCAAGGAGGCGTTTTTTGATTTCATTGGATTGTTCAACTAGATCTTCGGTGCTGATACTAAATCCATAAACCTCATTCATTTTCTCCAAGATACCAGCCGCACCTTCAGGAGAGGGAATTTGGGGATTTGCAGGCGTCAGAAAAACCACGCCATCAAGTCGGTTGTTTAAACATTCATTCAAAATAGCAGCCTCGGCCCCTACAATGATTCCTTTCGGAGGTTTATTTAAATCATATTTATCTAATCGGTCCATCGCTTTTTTCTCTCCGGCTGCAAAGATTTTAACTTCTTTTTCATTGGGTAGAAAGCTTTTATCTGCCAGACCTTGGACACATATAATATCTTTAATTCCGTTTTTTAACGCAAAATCCATTAAAGTTCTTGAAATATCAGAATACGCACCCGAGACAAACGGAATTTCGCAAATTGAAACCAAAATATTTTGTTCATCTGAGTAGTAGAGTCTGAAGGGATGTTTTAAGATTCCCTCATAGAAAATCGTTATCGGGGGAAGATCCTCGGACAGAACATAACCAATTTGCCTCATATCCATTTGTTTTATTAATTCATTTGTTACAATTGTCCCTACAAGACCTGCACCGGTGAAGCCCAAAATGAACTTGGGAGGTTCGGTTCCTTCCTCAAATATCTTACATTCTTCATCTTCGATAACTATTCTGGAATTTTTACCTTCTAAATGTTCCAAACATTTCTTTTCTTCTTCGCTCATAAATTTTCACACTTGAGTGTTGATCTAGTTATGTTTTCCCAGTTTTTCCCCGATTCTCAATCTACACATAAGAGGGAAAATTAGAAAAAATCATACATTTATCATTTTATTAATAGAAAGGCGTTCTTTATAATTCTTTACACTAAGTTTTTAATTCTATATGGAGATAATCTACTTAAGAATGAAAATTTATAATAGTTTCACCTTCACTTTGGAAGATTTTAAGCCAATTCATAAAAATAAGGTCGGAATGTATGTATGTGGGCCCACCGTTTATGATGTGCCCCATTTAGGCCATGCCCGTTCAGAAGTTTCATTCGATCTTATCCGCAGATATTTGGAATTCAAAGGCTACAAGGTAAATTACGTCCATAATTACACCGATATTGATGATAAAATGATTAAAAGGGCGAATAAACGCAACATTGAGGTTTCAGAACTTGCAGAAGAGAATATTAGAGCATATGAAGAGATGCAAAAATATCTCATGGTCAAGGATCCGACTCATAAACCCAGAGCCACCGAGGAAGTAGACAAAATGATTGAAATTGTTGAAACTTTGGAGGAGAAAGGATTTACCTATACAAAAAATGGGAATGTGTATTTTGATACCTCGAAAGTTGATGGATACGAGGAATACTTCCAAAGAAGAGCAGGGGAAGAGGATTCGGAGTTTTCTACATCCGAATATTTGGGAGAGAAAAAAAATAAAGAAGATTTTGTCCTTTGGAAAAAGAAAAAGAAAGGGGAACCTTCATGGGACACAAAATGGGGAGAGGGAAGGCCAGGATGGCATTTAGAATGTAGTGTGATGTCTTTGAAGTATATCGGTGATACTATTGATATTCACGGGGGTGGCATAGACCTCAAGCAACCGCATCATAAAAACGAGATAGCCCAATCGGAAGCTGCCACCGGGAAAGATTTTTGTAAATACTGGCTTCATAACGGCTTTTTGAACATAGATAATGAAAAGATGTCCAAATCCTTGGGAAATTTCATTAGAGCCTTAGATTTGAAGGGTAAATACCCCGGAAATTTAATTCGGTACTTTCTACTCTCTAATCAATACCGATCTACCATTAATTTCTCCGAAGATCTCCTTGCACAAGCTAAAAAATCCCACACGGCGATGCAAAGGTTTTATAAAGACATAGAAAAATTTGGAAATCTCTATGAGGGGGAAATAGATAAAAATGAGACAATCATATTGGAGGAGGCAGAAGAGAATATATCACTCTTTTTCGAAGCGATGGATACCGACTTCAATACCGCAGAGGCGTTTGGTTACCTCTTTAAAATAATAAATGCAATAAATCCGCTCATATACAATGCCAGAAAGATGCATAAGGAAACCAAGCAAACCATCCAAAACTTTTTAGAAGATATTAATGATTTTTTAAGATTTCTCAAACCACCCCAGCATCAAGCACAAGAATCCAAATGGAAAAATACGTTAGAATCCCTTATAGAAGATATTTTGGATTATCGCACCGAATTGCGGAAGGATAAAAAATACCAAATTTCGGACAAACTCAGGGCAATCTTGAAGGAAAATAATATTGAGATTAATGATAATCCAGATAAATCGAGATGGTTCTTTCGAGAGAACGGAGGGTAACTAATCTGAACCGAGATATTGAATAAAGAGAAGAATGAGAATTGGAGCCAGGGAAGAGATTTGCACTCTTGAAAAACGGATTTGCAATCCGTCTCCTTAACTACTTGGATACCCCGGCATTTTAAATGACTGATTTCTTTATATATAGATTAAGAAATTGTCCTTTTTTTATTCTTTGCTTTTTCAACAAAAAGAAAATATATCAGAGCTTAGAGATAAAATTCTGATAATCAAAGAGGATAGTCTCCCATTTCTTTCCGTGGGTTAAAAATCCATTATAATTATCGAGAAGATTTTTATCTATTTCCACATCCCTCAATGACATAAACCACGGGATTATTTTCACAAAAATAGATGAAACCGACCTTATTCCTAATGTCTTCATTATTTGAATATAGATACTCTTATATAAAAAAAATATGCTTTAACTCCAATAATCCTTATTTTAAGAGTTTCCTGGCATGAAATAACCTCTGAAGTGCTGTAATAAAAACTAATCCGGCAAATAAATAGAGTAAAAATTCCCGAAACGGGCCAAATACAAGCATGAGAAAGATAAAAATAAATGTTTCCGTTCGCTCCATTAAGCCACCCGCGTAATAAATTACCTTCTTTTTTTCGGGCATTTGCTCCACATCATCCTCATCAATTTTTCCGCCAACTAATAAGAAAATGGTAATACATACAACGATAGAACCCAAGGCCAAAGTACCCGATAATCCCAAATGTATCGGATCATTGGAAACAATAGAAATAATCAAAATCACCTCAACGGACCTGTCACAAAATATGTCCAACACCCCGCCGTAGTCAGAGGGACCCTCAATTCTCGCCATAGCCCCATCAAACACATCAAACAGGAATGAAATGGACATAACAATTGCCGCACCTAAGATCATGGAATCTCCTTTCATCCATTTCCATCCAAATAGAGGACTTCCAGATGTTTCAGATCCCGTCCACGCCGCATTCCATCCTTCCGAGCTTAAGATCCCCCAAAAATCAGTTAAGGCGAGGTGAAATCCCGATTCCCATTCCAAATACCCCGTTAAGAAAATTAAGAGGGCACTAACTATACCCAAACCCAATCCAATTAGGGTGAGGTGGTTTGCAGAGAGTTGATCTTTGAAAGTTTTTTCCACAAATCTCGAAACCCAATTTTCGTTGAGCTTGCTCAGCTTTTCATCGAGCATATTTTATTTTTTTCCCCCTTCTCTTGATGATTCAACCCCCTTATTTTTCTCGGGTTGAGATACCTTTACATCCGTTGATGAGGGGATATCATCCTTGAGAGACCCCTCTCTGCCCCCAAAATAATGGAGAATCAATCCGGAGATAATAGATATCATCCCGATTATTTTCACCCCACTTTCTATCCCCGTCTTTCCCGGAATAAGGAGATTTTCATGAAATATAATAATCCCCCCGATAAATGGAGTAATGATACTCACAATGTTAACAATTGGCGAAATAATGCTCATTCTTCCCCGGAGATAACCCGCTTGTCCGTAAAAAAAGGCAGCTACATAACTAAAGATAAATAAGACGATAAAGAGGGTTTGATAGTTAGGGGCAAGATTTGAAGCATAAAACGCCTTATTAAACAGGCCCCCTACCCCAAAGAGCAGCCCGCAAGTTACACTCACGAAAAACTCGAAGTGTTTTATTTTAAACATAGAAATCATTAAAATACCGATAAGCACGGCCATTACAATAAGATACGGTTTTAATGCCCCGTAATCAATAATGGTTTCTTCTTCTTTGGAATAAAGGGTAATCAATATCGCACCGGTAATAATAAAACCCAGCCCGAGGTATTCCAAACCTGATATCTTCTCCTGCAATATTTTCAACCCAAAACCGAGTACAAAGATCAGACTTAAGTTTACCAGGGGTTTGACCACCGAAACTTCATAGGATTTAAGTGCATACTGATAGATTACAAAATCAATTCCCACCAAAACGGCCCCGACTATCCAAATCGGAGTAGAGATAATTTGAAAGAAGCCTTTTACATTCTCCTTATTCCAGTGCAAAAAGTCCACTTTTTTCATGTCTACCTTTTGTAGTCCCAATTTATAGCACACGGAACCTAACCCGTTGAAAAGAGCATAACCCATCATTATAAGAAAGAGACGCCAATTGAACATCGGTGATCAATAAATCCTTATGTTTTCCAAGAATAAGGAAAGCCATAGATGAAATTTTAGAATGAAATCTATTTTTTTTCTTTCTTCCCAGATAATTAAAGTTTGCTCAGACTCGTATATTAATTCTTTCCCTTTATTCCATAAATTTAAGACCCTTCACAAGAGGTGAAAATTACGCGATAACTAGGGATTAGACAAACTTAGATCTGATAATTTCCAGAATTTTAGTCTGCTGGAATCCAATCGGACAATTTACCTCACATTGGGCACAAGTGCTGCAATAATATAACGATTGGATGAATTTCTCTGGGATAGGAATCTTATACTTTAGGAAAAAATGGAGTGCATTATAGCGGCCCGAGGGTGTGTAAAGCTCATTTTTTGTCCCAATATATGCAGGACACCTCTTTCTGCAAAACCCACAGTTAGTGCATGATATGGATTTGAGAATTTCCATATCCTTATCTTTTCGGTCGGTTTGTAGGGTTTTGTGGATCCCCAATTTCCCCGCCAATTTCCGCCACCAAGAGTTGAGTTTCATCATAATATCCAAGGTAATATATTTCATCTTGCTTTTTACCCGATAAAAATGTCTATTTACGAGATCAGGATCGGAACAATCAGTGTTCGGTAGATCAGCGGTGATATGAACAGCATCATAACGGCCAGTGTCGGTAAGGGAAACATTAATAAAATCAGAGTGTCCTTGTAAATGCTTTAGAGGATTAATGTCATGCTTTTTCCTCATATCGGGAAATTTTTCCATGTAGGTTTGGTTTTGCAATCCGTTTGAATATAAAACGGCTCCTTTCTCGAATAAATATTTGGAATACTCGTGAACTAGGGCCTTTGAGGACATTAAATGTTCCCAAACAAGATCGGTGGTCGGTATTAGAACCACAAATCTGCACATCCCATCGCCTCTCAAATAGGTATGATAAAAAACCGAGAGATTATAGGATTCGGAAAGAGATTCCAAGAAATCTAAAGAGCAAAGCGCAGTTTTAACCTCGCAAAAGAAAGTCTGGGCCATAATAACCCTTTGATTCATTCTCAGTAAGAGTTCTGATTTATATTGCTCTTTAAGCTCCATCTTTTCAGTGTAAAGGGAAGCCTTAGTATAAGACGGAAACCGGGAGGAAACCACATTCTCCACTTTTTGCTTCGTGGCCCTATCTTTGAGAATGAAGAAAAGATAAGTGTTCTCGAAAATTAAACCCATTTTGTCTTTTTCAAGGATGGATCCCTTTGAATTTTTCCCAATGTTATGAGCCCGCGGGAATTTATTTCCCACCTCATCCCGCAAAAAGTTCGAAACCCTTACATGCCAAATAGAATCGGGAACAACCGAATCATGAACCTTATTCAAGATTTTTTGAATTTTAGAAATTTTAGACCTCCCTGTTCTTTCAATCCCCGGTATCTTGATAAGTAAGGGGACTTTTTCAAAAACCTCGATTGTTTGGATCTCGGCAGAGAGAATAAGAAGATTTTGACCGTTATTTCCGAGGCATTTCTTAATGAGCTTGTGTTCCTTAACTTGTTTTATTTCCCCCATGGGGGTGAGTATTTCCAATTTTTTGAGGTATTGAGAAATCTTTCCTGCCCCAAATGAACCAATCCCAACTTTACCACCGTTGGCCAACCAACCACCCAATGTAGCGGAAAGGGAACTGGAAGGCATGATTGGCAATGTTAAATCCTCCAATGTTAATTCGTCCATAAGACGGGAAATATTTACCCCAGCATCACATTGAACCACATTTTTATCTCGATCAATTGAGATACGGTTTAGATGTTTCATATCCAGAATTATACCGCCATCCTTGGGTAGGCAGGCACTTGTATAGCTAGTTGCGCCCCCCCTAGGGATTATGGGCAGATCAGTCTTTTTCAAGATGGGCAAGATCACTTGTAATTCTTTTTGATTCTTAGGCCACACAACAAGATCTGCAAGGGGACGGGATTTCCATTGGTAATGATAATACGGTAAACCGTTGATATCCGAAGAATACACAACCCGGTCGCTCAAACTAATCGAATATGATATTTTTTTCTCTTTCAAAATGCGGGTAATCCCGTCAATAGATGAATGAACTGAGAGACGATTTTTCTTCAAAATATTCATAGATCAAACCCCCATAAAATCCCGCCCATTAAGAAATTGGTGACCCAAAGCACGTAAGCAATATAACCGCTTCTCTTGTTTTGAAATCCTGCCAAACCTTTCACGATAGCGATAAAAAATGCCACGACACCCGAAAAGCCGAGAATAATATGGACAATATGCCACCATCCGCTTGCAGATATGGGCTTATGGGTGAGAAGATAAACGATAATGTCCCAAATGAGAAATATATTAATAAGAGTTAAGATAAAAGCAATTATCATTAAGATTCCGTGCACTTTCGCTGTGAAAATATCCAATTTAATAATAATAATGGCAAGGGTGAAGATAAGAAGCGAGGTTAAACCGAGATAAATATTATAATGATCGAAAACCTTTTCGGAAAAGGTATCGCCGCGCATTAGGAACAAGGTAAATAAGAACAAGATGATCACTTAGTAGTTTTTCCTTTGAATCTATAACTCTTCATTGTTTAGATAACAGAGCATCAGTTTTCTCTTTGTAATAATCGCGCAATTTATCCAAGGGATAGAATCCTAAATCAATAGATTTTTCAATTTCTTCTATTACGGTTTTTTTATCCTTTTTATCGAGATTTTTCTCCAAATATGGATAAAACTTATCCACTTCAAATGAAACGTGCTTTCCGAGACTTTTAACCAAATTAAGTGCCTTTTTCTTTGATTTTGGATTTTGCTGGATATCTTCCACCAATTTTAGCAAGTGATTATGGTCCGAAAGGAATCTGCGGAAAAATTGTGGATTATTCTGTTTAGCAAAGTCTAGAAAGACAAAAAAAGCCTTCTCTTCGATATAAAAATGGCGGTTCACATGCCATTCAATCTTCTTGAGCACCCTTTCTCGGTTAATTGGTTTTTCAACAGCACTCTTGACCAATTTCGAGATGGTAAGATGATCTTCTACAAAATAGTTCGCAATCTTCTTTTTGCTTGCTTTTTTCTTCATCTGTCTTTCATTTTAAAAAAACAATAACTAAAATTTAAGCTTTTGAAAATGAAATATATGCGAAAAAATAAAAAAGGAACAACTTTTGGTTATTCCTAAATAATTCAATTACGGGGGGGTAATCTCCCCATCTGAATCCCAAAGGGCTTCCCATGTTTGATCTTCCTTCCACAAAAAGACCTGGCCCTTGATGAAGCGAATCCCTTTATCCACCGAAGTCATTTTCTTCATTTCCGCCTCTGAGAGAGGATCAGATACCACGGCCTTAATATTTTGGAGGTAATGATTTACCGAAAACGGGATAGGAATGTGGGCCCTTTGGACTGCCCATTTCACGCATATCACGGCGGGATGGACATCATGGTTTTCCGCAATTTCAATAATAATCGGATCCTCTATAGGAACCGTATCACCTGGCGCCTTATCCCTCTCCGGACGGGCGGGGGAGCCAATAGGACTGAATCCCACGGGCATAATGTCCCTATTCATCAGCCACTGGAAAAATTTGGGTTGTTGAAAATGGGGATGGATCTCCATTTGATTTACCACAGGCTTGATTTTTGCATCCCTAAGAAGAAGATCCATTTTTGGGATAGTCATATTTGATGTTCCAATATTTTTCACTAATCCTAATTCAACCAATTCCTCCATCTTTCGCCAACATTTCATGTAATCCTCATGAATATAGGGTTTTGCATTCGGATTCCGAGTATCACCATCGCAGCCCACCGGATGAGTATTTGGAAATGGCCAATGAACCAAATAAAGATCTAAATAATCCAATTGCAAATCATCGAGGGTTTTTTTACAAGTGGGAATAACATCCTCGGGAGCATGTTTATCATTCCATAACTTAGAGGTAATCCAAAGTTCTTCCCGATTTACACCGCCATCAATTGCTTTCCGCAAAGATTTTCCTATATAGGCTTCATTGCCATAGATCGCCGCACAATCAATGTGTCTATATCCTACTGAAATTGCACCCAGAACCGCTTCCGCCACCTTTTCATGGGAAACTTTATCGGATCCGAACGTGCCTAATCCGATAGCTGGGATTTTCGCTCCATTATGTAGGGTTCTTTTTGGTACATCTTTGGGATCAACCCCGTTTGGATCAATTTTAAAAGTCATACTTCAAGTTTATGCAATACAACATAAAAATCATATCAGAGTATTTTCGAAAGAAAAAACGAAATTTACTAGTTGATTAACCCTAAAAAAAAGAAATAAAACTCGAAACTCTTCCTGTCTAAAAGGCGCCTAATGGTTAAATATTTAGGAGTGCCCCCCCAATGAACTTAGCCTTTTGTTTCTTGAGTTTCATCTATATGATTACATTAGAATCGTTCTCACCCTCATTATGTATGCAAGTCTTGACTGCTTCTCTAGCCGCTGAAAACTATGCCACACATATTTTCACCAAGATTTCCAAAAAGATTACCATTCTAATGATTTAAGAACTATAATTCGGTTACTTTATGATGATTGATTATGTTGGATCCTATCATCACAGCATTTTTATGCTATATTTATGGATCAATTCCTTTCGCATATATCTATACCTACCTGGCAAAAGGGGAAAAAATAACAGAATTGGGTTCAAAAAATGTCGGAGTGGCCAACACTTTTTCCGTAGCGGGAATGGTCCCCGGAGTTTTTACCGTTCTGGGAGAAATTTCTAAAGGGATTGTCCCCATACTAGTCAGCTTGGTATTTTATGATTATGCACTCGAATTAAGTATCCTTTTCGTTGCGTGCTCATTTGTCGGAACAAACTTCTCTATTTTTCTAAAATTCAAGGGAGGCATGGGATTTACAATATTCTTGTGGTCCACACTAATATTATCACCTTTATCTGTGGTGGCAATTGGCTTGATAATGTTTATTCTTAAAAAATCTACCCAAAACATCGCGAAAGCAATCTCTTACTCTGAGAGAACCAAATATTTTTTGCCTATAATTCTATACTTAACCACTTTCAAGATTGTGTTTGTTTATTTTGGTTTAGTTATTACCATTATTTATATCATTAAAAGAAAGCAGAACATGGCAGATATAAAAATCAACACGGATAGAACTTTTAATCCCCCAAAAAAGGGAATAAATGCGTATTACAAAAACCATCCCAGATATATATATTATTTAGATGAAATTGGGAGAAGATTCCCCGGAGGAAATAAAGCTAATAGGCTTGCATTTTTGCTCCGAAAGGATTTTAACCTTCCCACAACCATGGTATGTAGTTTTGATGCATTTGAGATATATTTACATTCCCCCGATCAAATAAAAAAAGCCCTAAAAGAAGAATTAGAATACTATATTAGAGACGAGCTTATGTATTCCGTCCGTTCCTCGGCAAACCTTGAAGATAAGAGGAATTATTCCTTTGCAGGCCAGTTTAAAACTTTTCTCGATGTGAATGGAATTGAAAATGTGCTTGGAAAAATATGTTCAATATGGGATTCATCCTTCAATATAAAATCCAATGCCTATTCAGAAAATCTGGTCAATACCACGGTCAAATTAAAAATGGGAGTCATTATTCAAGAGATGGTGCATCCCGAGTATTCGGGAGTGGTTTTTACCAAAAATCCAGTAACCGGGTGGGACGAAATAATAATTGAAGCAATCGAAGGTTTGGGCATTGAATTAGGAGAAAAGGGACGTGATCCCCAAAGGATGATTTATAAATGGGGAAAATGGACAGTTTTCCCCGATTTAATGCTCCCCTACAAGAATATTTTAGAAGACATCGTGGAAAAATCGAAAAAAATTGAAAAAAAGTTCGGAAAGCCCGTGGATTTAGAATGGGCATACGATGGAAAGGATATATATTGGTTACAATTACGAGGGATCTCTAGAGCACAATATACCCCACTATATTCCAATAAGATGTCCAGAGAAATGATGCCGGGTATCATAAAACCGCTTATATGGTCTGTAAATATCCCTTTGGTCAATACCTCTTGGAAAAAAATCTTTAGGCAAATGATCGGGCCATCGGTGAAGAATATTAAGATCGAACAATTGGCCCATCCTTTTTACTATCGATCTTATTTCAACATGAGTGTGATCGGGAGCTTATTTGAGGTACTCGGGTTCCCAAGGAATATTTTAGAGAATCTTGCCGGGATTAATGATGAAAAAGAGGGGGAAATGGATTTTAAATTCAAGTTATCTGCAAAAACCTTAAGTCATCTACCCCGATTCGCATTTTTCGCATTAAGTTTATTTTCATTCACCAAAAAGTTGGAGAAGTTTCTCAAAACCCAGCGAAAGAAATTTAGAGAGCTTGAACATTACACACAAAAAGAGTTAGAAATAAGCCAATGTATCGATAAAATAGACTCCTTATTTGAACTGGGAAAAGAAACCTCTTACTACGTTGTGATCTGTCAATTATTAAATAGTATCCATGCAAGAGCCATTAAGAAAAAGCTTAAAACACAAGGGATCACCTATGAAAAAATTGATTTTTCTCTCATCAATCCAAAACTTAGATTATTTGATCCCAATCAAGCTCTTAAAGGATTACGGGAACATTTTTTGTCATTGGGGGGAAGAACGGAAAACTTCGAACAATTTTTGGAAAAGCGTGCAGATGAAGATTTTAAACGGGAATACCACAGATGTATGAAGCGCTTCGGTTATCTGAGAGACAGTGGAAACGACTTTTCACAACCTAGTTGGGCAGAAACCCCTAATATGTTAATGAAAATCATTTCAAGTCCGGTTAAAGAGAATCATGAATACGACGATCCTAAAAAGATTAAGAATTTACTCTCTACAGTAGTTTCCGCTCAATTGGACAAGTTCCGATTGAGGCAATCAATGCGATATTTAGAACTAAGAGAGGAGATTTCCTCCCTTTATTCGTATGGTTACGGATTATTTAGGCCCTTTTTCCTGCGGATTTCTGAGACATTAACCCAAAGAGGTATTTTCGAAAAGATTGAAGATGTATTTTATCTTTCTTATTCTGAATTGAAGCAATTAATTAATACACCAACCGAATCGGATCTTAAAAATAATCTTACGCAAAAGATTCACCAGAGAAGGAAGGAAATTGAGAATTATAGGGATATCTCGCTTCCCGAAGTAATTTATGGGGAACAACCACCAGATTTAATGCTATTAAAATCAAAGAATACAAATGTATTGCATGGGGTACCCACATCTCCAGGGTATTATGTTGGCCCAGTAAAAGTAATCCATGGCCTTAACCAAATCGATCTTATTGAAGAGGGAGATATAATTGCCATTCCATTTTCGGATGTGAGCTGGACCCCACTTTTCAACAAAGTAAAAGGTATCATATCGGAATCCGGAGGGATTTTATCCCATTGTTCAATTGTTGCGAGGGAATATAAAATCCCCAGTATTGTATCCGTAGAAGGAGCAATGGGTCTTAGGAATGGGACAAGAGTCGCCATAGATGGATATAAAGGAACCATAACCCTAATAAAAAAAGAAGGAAGTCAAGATAAAATCGGGAAAAAATCCGATAAGAAAAAATTAGGACATAAAAAGGATCTAAGGGCGACGCAAATAAGAAACTAAACAGCAAAGGGTGGATAACAGAGGTTGGATAACAATGATAAAGTTTAGCTTGCAAAGTGTTTTTCGAAAGAAAACAATTGCAATACTATCCAGTTTGGGTGTGGGTTTTGGTCTTATGTTAGTGTTTGTGGTTGGTGCATTTACCGCGGGATTAAATGCCCAATTCGAAGAAAATTTAACTCGAACACTCGGAATTGTGAATGTGGTTGAGCAATCCAAGGTAGGACCAGAAAGCCACCTTCCTCGAACATTTATTGATGAGGTAAATGATTTAGAGGATGTAGGAAATAGTATTTTGGGTTATAATGTGGAAACCCAAGCTCCTTTCTATTATGGGATAAAATATAAGAACAAACTGGCAAATAATGGGGATCAAATAGTGCTCACCGGCATAAATAAGAGTTTGGATATTCAATGGGAGGGGTTCTCTACCAAAATCATCGAAGGACGATCCTTTAAAGAGGGAAAAAATGAAACAATAATTGGAAAGCGATTGGCAAACAGTGCCGAATTTCCCACATCAATAGGGGACGAAATCGAAATTTATCTCGATCCAGTTGGAAGTAAAAAAATGAATTTTACCATTGTGGGTATCTACCAGCACATTGAAGATGGTACACCAGGCTTTGTCCCAAAGAATTATTATATTTATACTGATATTGAAGTAGTTTGGGAAGCATTGAATCAAAGTAATGAAATAAGTGACAAATATTCGCTGGTCTCATTTAGGTTTAATGTGGGCAGTAAAGCAGAAACCGATGTATTTGTGGACAAGATTAATGAATATTCCGAAGAGGGAAGTTTCAATCCAGTTTATGTATCCGCATTTGCATTATCTACCTTTTATGAGGCAGTGGAAGAGAATCTGGCCATTATTGATACTTTTACGGGCGTTTTAGGATTTATAACAATCATTGCGGGAGGGATGGCAATTGTAATTTCCCAAGTTATGTCCGTAAACACCAGAATGAAGGAGTTTGCAATCCAAAAAGCCACCGGATGGAAAAATTACCATATATTTTTAAATATCACCCTCGAATCTCTTATTTTAAGTTCTTTGGGCGCAATGGCGGGGATAGGGTTGGGATTTCTGATGATTTACTTTTTAAGTGGGGATACGAGTCCTTTTGGGGCGGCTCCCGCCGTGGTTACATGGAGAGAGATAGTGAGGGTCGTCGGTTATGCATTTGGTTTGGGTATCTTAGGGGGGACTTATCCTGCCTTAAAAGCTGCACGTGTCAGACCCGTGGTAGTCTTAAAAGAAGAATAAGGAGTTGATTGAGATGGCGTTGATAGATTTACAAGAAGTGAATAAAACATTTGGGGAAGGACATCGGAAGATTAGGGCACTCGATGAGGTAACCTTAAAAATTGAAGAGGGAGATTTAATTTCAATAATGGGGCCCTCTGGATCCGGAAAGAGTACCTTGCTCTACATCATAGGGGCAATGGATAAACCAAATTCGGGAAAAGTCTTAATAAATGGAAGAAATGTTGCAAATTTACCGGAGGGAAAATTATCGGAGCACAGAAAAGATATGATTGGGTTTGTATTCCAAAATTACTACCTAATTTCAAAACTAGATGTATTAGGAAATGTGCTAATGCCGTTAGTCCCATACAAAAAAAATAGAAAATTAGGGAAAAAGCGGGCACTTAAACTCATAAAATTTGTAGGATTAGAGGGACGTGAACACAGTAAAGTGGGAAAATTATCAGGGGGTGAGTCTCAAAGGGTTGCTATCGCACGGGCCTTAATTAATGACCCAAAGATTGTCCTTGCGGATGAACCCACAGGAAATTTAGATTCTGAATCGGGAAGAAAAATTATTGATTATTTGATCGATTTGTCTGAAGAGGGAAAGACCATTATTATTGTGACCCACGACCCCCGAATTGTGAAGATGGTACAAGAGCATCATTTGGGCAAGAATTTATGGATAAGCGATGGGAAATTGAGTAAGAATCCCGAATTTGATGTATATAAATGGTAAGGCAAAGACCCTCCAATCTTAAGGAAGCAATACCAAGCACTTGCTAAGATTTCAGATTTTTGCGATTAATGGGATATTTTCCAAATTTTTTAACCGTTTTTACCATTGCTTGCATATTTTCGATTTTGATAGTTCCTAACACATCCGAACCAGGTGCCAATATATATCCGCCATTCTCCGATGCATCTAAGAGACATTTTTTGGTCATTCTCACGGTATCCGCCACCGAACCGTAAGAAAGAACATCGGAAGCGGCTACATTTCCTATCAAGCAAATTTTATCCCCATATTTTTCTTTCATCAATTTAAGGTTGTTATTCGCCTCATACTCTAGGGGTTCGACAGCATCTACGCCTGCCCTGGCAAGATAAGGAATTTCCATGTGTAAATTACCATCCGTATGTACGATAAATTTCGCCCCATGTTTATGCGCATTATCCGCCATTCTCTGAAAATTGGGCACAAGGAACTCTTCAAATTGCTTAGGACTAAACATACAGCGATCTTTAAAGGCATGATCATCGCAAATAAACACTATATCGATCCCTTTTTCAAAGAGACATTTGTGCATTTCGATCGTGATATCCGTAAACGCCCTTAATAGATCTTTGAATAATTGAGGATATTTTCTTAGTATATAGGCCAACCTATCAAGCCCGATAGATGCCCAAGTTGTATAAGTGGGACCCCCCGCTGTCGGAATTGGAACAAAATCCCCCTTTAATCCATTTTCCCATATCTCCTTGTAATAGTCCCAATGGGAATCGGGTGCCGGTTCAAAGGTTTTTATGTAAGAAATCCAATCTCTTATTAACTCAGGGGATTTAAGTATGCCATCGACGTACCAAGAATGCCCATCTTCGTTGATCTCATAGATGTGTCCATCATCGGACACCCGCTTCCCCTCCAGATTTTCCAATATATCCTCGGGGATATCCGGTCGGTTTTTTTGATCGGCCACATATCGACCAGAATGAGTCCATTTGGAATCCAAACCCAACTCTTTGGCGATTGCTAACTCCGGTTTGTACAGACCATAATCATCTTTTATTTCAATTTTCTGATCATAACGAATAAGAAAGGGCTTTTCGATGTGTTGGCAGAATGTGGGAACCCTATCGGGTACCTCTAAAGAGAGTGCGCTCCAAATTCTTTCATGTGCATCCATTAACCTTTTTAAGCCTTTAATCTTTAAAAACCTTCCCGTAATGGATTGTAGAATAAAGAAAGAGATAAGTTTGATCTAAAAAATAATTGTATTTCAATTGAAAAAAATGATTTAGCTTTCTGAGGGGGACTTGAAGAATGCTTTTGAAAAAACCGTATAAATGCTGGTTTTAAAGAATTTCTTCACAAAATTTGGGGGAATAATATCTTTTATCTTTTTGACGAGCTCTTCTTGGATAACTGGGGTTTTAAACTCATTGATCTCCTCGATTCCAGGGTCATATTTATGTAAAAATACCGAAAAATCTAAAACCCGGTCTTGATCCTCAAGAAGCCGGACAATAGAATCCAAATAATCTAATGCTACCCCATAACGCTTCTTGTCCCTTACATCTATTACATACATTATTTTATCAGTATTTTGGAAGTAGTTGCGATTTTTATTTCGGAGCTCCTCTAAATATTCATCCCTATATCTTTTCTGGCCCCCGAAATCCCAAATAATCCATTTTTTATTTTCCATTAACACTTCATTAATCTCAATTTTCTTGGTCGGTTCTACCCCTCTAAACTCCATTAAATTAGTATGGCCCTTCAATGAGAGCACAATAGAAGTTTTACCCGCGTTATCCAAGCCCATCAAGAGCATCTTTGATTTTCCATTTGAATCTTCCGTCATATTCTTGTTATAAAAATTTTGACACAAAAAGCTTCCTCTAAAAATGTAAAAAAAGGATCAACTTCGGACAAAAACAAGTGGTTTTTTCAAGAAATTATCAAAAAAAAACTTTATTAATTCGAAATTTTCAAACTAAAGGGAAAACGTTTAATTAGTTATTGTGTTAACATTATCCTAAGAAAATACATTTTTATATCTAATGAACTGAGAATTAGAAAATGGGTGTGAAATAATGATAGAAAATAAACCTTACTTTAAATATTGGCCGGATGGGGTAAAAAAATATGTTGATTACCCAAATATAACCATCCAAGAGCATTTTGTTAAAAAGGCCGAGCAGAATAAAAATAGAACCTACCTTTCGATTTTAGGAGTAGATTACTCCTACCAAAGGGTCGATGAAGAATCCTCTCGATTAGCACAAGCATTTATTGAGAAGGGCATTAAAAAAGGGGATCGTATTGGCCTATTTATGCCTAATATTCCTCAGTATGTAATTGCATTTATCGGGATTTTAAAGGCGGGGGCAACCGTGGTTCCGATCTCTCCACTTTACGGGGAAATGGAGCTGAGAAAATCACTGAAAAAAACTCAGATAAAGGGCATTGTCTTATTGGATATCCTGTATCCGGATTTTGCAGAGGTCTTTGAAGAAGCAGATTTTATCGAAATGATGATTACCACCAGTCTGGGAGATATATTATCCCCTATAAAGCGCTTTTTGGCAAAACTTTTTAGAAAAATACCGAAAAGTCCCAAGGTTCCCAATCAAATTGCTCTATATGATTTAATTGAGGACCATGAACCGATTAAACAAGTGGTAACCGCGGACCCAAAGAACGACATTGCAGTAATTGGGCTGACGGGAGGAACAACAGGGGTGCCTAAAGCAGCCATGTTAAGCCATGAAAATGTTATTTCCAATATTTTTATGGCACGGGAATGGGCCCTTCCTATTCAAAAGGAGGGCGAATCCAAAAATTTTCTCGGGGCCGTACCATTTTTCCATATCATCGGAATGACTGCCGTGATGCTGGTAACCGCACATTTTGACAGTACAGTCTACCTAATCCCCGATCCTCGAAAATTTGAGTCAATCTTGAAAACAATCGAGAAAAATAAGATAAACATTATGCACGGAGTGCCAACCCTCTTCAAGGCATTGATCAGCCACCCAAAATTCCATAAATACGATCTTAGCTCGCTAGAGATTATCTTATCGGGAGCAGCGCCCTTATCCAGCGAATTGGGTCAAAAATTGGAAGAACTTTCGGGAGCAATCGTAGTTGAAGCATATGGGCTCACCGAAACAAGTCCAATTGTAGCAGCCAGCCCATTTCAGAGAGAATTGAGGCGCTTTGGAACAATCGGAATTCCTTTTCCGAATACTACGGTAAAAATAATGGATCCCGATAAACATGAGGAACTCCCGCTAGGACAAATCGGGGAAATAGCCATCAAAGGACCACAAGTTTTTAAAGGCTATTTAGAGGGACCTAATGATACCAAGAGTGTGTTGATTGATGATTTTCTTTATACGGGAGATATGGGCTACATGAACGAAGATGGATTCATTTATCTGGTGAATCGGAAGAAGGACATGATCAACGCATCTGGCTATAAAATATATCCCAGCGAGATTGAAAAACTTGTAAAGGAACAATTCCAGGAGATCGATGAAGTTGCAGTGATAGGAACACCTCACGACTACCGAGGAGAGAGTGCCAAGCTGATAGCAGTACTGAAGGAGAACGCCCGACTTAAAATTAATAATATTAAAGAATACCTCCGGGAGAAGGTTGCAAAATACAAAGTCCCCGAAGAGTACGAGCTGCGGAAGGAGCCACTGCCAAAGACATCAATTGGGAAGATTGACAGAAATAGCTTGAGAAAGGCCCAAGTTAAAAAGTAACGAAAAAGATAGGGAGATTATAAAGTACCTATATTTAGCCCAAAACCATAATAACTTAATTTAAATGCCCATTGGGCAATTTGGGAAATAGTACCTATCCTAATACAAGCATAAATTGCTTGATTTTTTCCTTTCATTTTTTTATCCAATAGATATAGAGATTCGTTCTACAATTACTTAATACTTATTTGGCTAATAAAATAAAGTAAAAGGGAGAGAACTAAGGAAAAATTGCTGAAACTTTCGATTAAAGCTTTTTATAAAATGTTTCATGATCCCATTTATGAAACAAGCTTCAAATTCACGCAATCCAAAGATATTTTCTGGGGCAGATGAAACCTCCCCTTCAAGACCTCAATATTTTTCTTGGATAAATAATACAAATGAGGGAGCAACCGAATCCCAGACACTCACCAATCTTGATTTTTTTAGATATCTTCATGATGAGTATGGAATGAAATTAGAAATATATGCCTTTGATGCAGGTGCAATAGATGGACCAAACAATTACTATGGAAACCTAGAATCTGAGAAATTTAAACGTCAATTCCCTAATGGATTTAAAAAAATTTATGAAAAGGCAAAATCTATTGGTTGTAGATTGGGTGTTTGGGGTGGCCCAGATGGTTTTGGTGAGACTGAAAAAGATGCTCAAAAGCGCATCAATATGATGGTAAAATTATGCAAGGAATTTGATTTTGAATTATTTAAATTTGATGGAGTCTGCGGACAATTGCGCCCAAACAAGCAGGATTATTTTATTAAAATGATGAAGGAAGTCCGTAAATATTCTCCCGATTTGATTTTATTAAATCATCGCTTGCCCCTCTATAGAGGATTGCCTTATGCCACCACGGAATTAATGGAAGGTATTGAAACATATGTGGACGTATTTCAATATAATCAAGTCACGGGCATCCATAATCGAATTCAGAATTTATCGCGTAAAACACCCCCGTTGATGTCACGGTTGCAAGAAGATCACGGAGTGTGCCTCTCATCATGTTTAGATTTCTGGGAGGACGATTTGATCCTCCAGTCATTTAATCGCGGATTGATACTTGCTCCAGAGATTTACGGAAATCCATGGTTTTTGCGGGATGATGAGTATCCAAAATTGGCGAGAATATATAACCTTCATTATAGGAACAGAGAAATATTAGTTGCAGGTTTCGTCCTAAAGGAATCAAAATATGGGCCACATGCAGTATCTCGAGGAGATCCCGAAGGAAAAACCCGATTCATTACTCTTAGAAATCTAACTTGGAATCCCAAAACGTATTCAATATCTTTAAATGGAGAGATTGGATTAGCGCCTCTTGATTCTGAAATTCTTGTCCGCAAATTTCACCCATACGAGAAAATTCTTGGAAAATTCTCCTACAATGATGATGTTGAAATAAAAGTACCTCCCTTTAGATCTTGCTTAATCACGGCGAGTTATGTGGCTAACGAAAACGATTCTCAATTATTAAAAAAATCGGAATGGGAAATTAACGATGAGATAGGTGTGGAAGGATGCGAATATGAGATTATAAAGGATGGGAAGAATGAGCCCGTGGTGATAAATCTGTATGGATTGCCCGGAACCAGCACCAAAGTTGAACTTCATTCTCCAAGTCGTGTTTTTTCTAAGGCAGAAATGGATGGGAAGCCCATTAATTTTGAAAATTTGAGATCTGGAAAGTTAAAGCTCGAATTTTCTGGGACTCCCTTGGAAGAAGCTTGGCATAGAAAAGTCGCCGATCTAAAGCAAGTTGAAATTCCAGAAAATTGCGAACAACTATATGAGGGCACCATATTTAAAGCATCAAATAACTGTTTGGAGCAGAGATGCATTGTTCGCTCGGGCCCAACAAAAATTCCCGAAGTTCAAGCTGCCCGCGATGCATTTTTCAATCAACCCATTTACAAGGCCAGGGGAATCGAAGATAAGTTTGCATTTGATAATGATGATTTAACGCGGTGGTACACACCCGCGATTCAATACGGAATGTTACGAATAGACATTGGAGAAGTTACTGATGTCAGAGAAGGCGATGCTTTTGTAATAAAAGGCTCTGAAGATGATTTTTATGATACCACCCAATTCACTTTAGAAATTAGCAGCGATCTTAGCAAGTGGACCTCAATTTCTACCGAAATTAAGGAGTGTAAAAAAGGAACACCTGCTTCTTCCAATGAAAAAATATATTACGAAACGCCAGAAGATCCCGAAAATCCCTTTGATGCAAGCAAAGACCCCCGCTTCTTTGGTGAGTCGCGCTTTCCATATCCGGTCGGAGAACAAAAATATTTAGAATTTACATTACCGAAAACCCAATTTCGTTATGCCAGATTAAATAAAACTCCTCTTTGGGTTTTGGATGTGAATTTAAAGAGAGAAGGAAAACTTGCCACCAATCGAAACAAATGGAAAGGGAATTATATGTTTCCCAATCTCCATGATGTCCCCGTAAAGAGCGCTTGGAAGGCAAGCTTTATTCTGTCCGAAATACCAAGGAACTCATATCTTTGTATTGCGATCAACGGAGAACATGGACAAGAGCGTGCGTTTGCCACATTATCCGTAGATGGTGGAGAGTTATTAATTGGTGCATCTAAAAGAGCACCATCCTACCCGGGACATCCATGGGAACACTCGATTGCCGGTACAAATGAGAACTATACGTATTTCTTTCCTCTCACAGATTCCTTAAGAGGAAAATCAATCGATGCATTTGTGCTGGTTCTTCAGGATTTGAAGGAGGATATTACGCCTGAAATATGGATTACCGCTTATCCTGCCCCATATTCAAAGAAAGTATTGAAAGTCGAGTGATAGATCCATTTAGGCAATATTATCAAATACAAGCATAAATTGCTTGATTTTTTCCTTTCAATTTCCACATAAAATTTACTTCTAGCCAATTAGCCTTTTGAGCTATAAAAAACACATTTAAAAATTCGTACTCCAAAAAACATATATGGATAAAACAGCAATAATTTTAATCAGTGTATTTTCCGCGATTATTGGGGGATATTTGCTCATACGACTCATCATAACATTCATCAGCAAACCTCCGGACAACTTAGGAATAAAAAATGGAAAGCTGGGCAAGTGTGAATTCGAGAAGAGCTGCATAAATTCTCAACAAGAAAAGGAATACAACTTGGATCCCGTATCCTATGAAAAATTAGGCGGTACTAAAACGGTTCATGAGAAAATTATACAGGCGATAAAGGAATATGGGAGAAGTAAAATTATCACCGAAAAACCGAACTATATCCATGCCATTTTCCGAACGGGAATCTGGGGATTTATAGATGACACCGAGTTTTATTTGGATGAGGAAGAGAAACGTATCCATTTTCGTTCCAGTTCCCGGCTCGGTTCCTACGATTGGGGAACGAACAAAGAAAGGATGCAAGAACTTCTTAAATTAATACAACAATAACACCGAAAACCACGGAAATACCTATTTTTTAAAACTAATAGAATCACTATAAATATAACATCTATTACGATATTTACTTATTTTTGCAAAACTAACACAATTTTAACTTAGGGAGGTTATTGATAGGTATTTTATCTATTTTTTCTCTCCTTCTATCCTTCTTTTCACTATCTTCCGCAGCCACGAAGGCAACAACAAGCCCAAGCTCATGAGAGCAAGCACAATTGTATTGAGAATCCAACTAATTGCCGAAGCCCAATAGGGCAGTGAGAGTATGATGCTCAATGCCCAGTATAAATACGCAATAATACTTAGAGCTGCAGACCAATAAATCATTTTATACCCAAACCTATAAACAGAAACAGGCAATCTGGAAATATCACGCTTGGCAAATCTAAAAAGATAACTGGTGGAATAGAGATTGATAAAGATCAAATATACGCTCAAGCCCAAGGTTAAGGAAGACCCACCGGGTTGATATACAAAAATACCGTGGTACACGCTCCAGATATTGAAGCCCAGCACGATTACCGAAAAGATAGATATTAAATTCTTCTTTTCAATTTTAAATAATTGTTGGGTGAATAAGATCAGCAATATAGTGCTTCCGGTATTGAAGATATAGGAAAGATTCGTCCACCACAAATACAAATCATTACCCAAAGGAATACCATAAATCAGATCCCCGTAATTACCGATATAATTCATAAATTTTGGAATCCACGCAACAATGCAGCTTATTTCAAGTAAGATGAAGAATATCATCAAAGTCTTCACTTCTTGTACTTTTTTACTACGATATTTCTTAATAAGCGAGAAAATTAAGAAAGCTACAATAAACATGAATATTACTTGAACCACAATAATGATAAACAAATCTTGGCGGGGATATTCTTCATAGGGAATTGCCATAGCAATAATAAACCTTGAAGGATTATAAATTTAGTGTAATACCCCAGAATTGTAAACATGCACAATAACAGTTTTGAACAGAATATCTTGTGGCATGATTGACTCCAACCAAATCTCTCCTAATTTTTAGGAGGAGAAGCTTAAAGAGGCTATTTTTGTTCTAGTGATATCGAAGACTATGCGAATGAGATTTGATTTTAAATCTTGGAGGAAAAACAATCCTGGAAAGGAGATTGAAACGGAGGATCTCACAAGGATAATTAATCCGGGTACCAAGATATTCATAGGTACAGCCGCATCGGAGCCGATCCCCCTCACAAAAGAATTAAATAAGGAGAAACTCCGGTGGGTAGATTGCCAGCTGATCCATTTCCTCACCATCTCAAAACAAAAATATTTCTCTGAAAAACATCCCACCCTATTTCGGCATAATACATTGTCCATCATTGGATCCCCCCAAGTCAGAAAGGCGGTATTTAACGGAAAATCTGATTTTACCCCGGTGGCATCCTATCAACTTTCCCGGCTTTTACGGGAAAAAATAATCCCGATCGATGTGTGCCTCCTCCAAGTATCTCCACCTGATGCTCATGGATTTTGCTCGTTAGGAACCAATGTAGACATAAATAAAACGGTGGCTGAGTCGGCAAACACCATTGTAGCTCAAATAAACCCAAAGATGCCCCATACCCGGGGAAGTTCGGACATACACATATCTTCCATAGATTATTATATCTATGAGGAGCGTCCCCTCTTGGAATTTTCCTATGGGAATTCTTTCAAAGATTCGCTTACCAGTAAAATCGGAAAGTTTGTTAATCGATTAATTGAAAATAGCTGCACCCTTAACATTGGATTGGGCTCAATTCCCAACTCTATTTGGCCTTATTTGCAAAATAAGAGGAATCTTGCAATTTATACGGAAGTTTTGGTGCTCTCCGATGAGCTCATCTCTCTGATCGAGAAGAAAATAATAAATTGTAATAAAAGCCTCCTCGATCATATTGCGGCCTGTTTTGTACTGGGAAAAGAACGCCATTACCGATACATTGATGATAATGCATTTATTAAAGTATATCCCACCGAATATTTGCTGAATTCCGCCAATATCAAAAAGAACCATAAAATATGCTCGATATACGGCGCAATGTTCGTTGATCTCACTGGGAACACCTCCAATCATCGTCCAAGCATGTTATACGGCGGATTGGGAGGAGAGATGGACTTTTTACAAGCCGAGTCGCAATCCAAAAAGGGAAAGAATATTATTGTACTTCCAAGCACCACCAGAGATGGAAAGAAGTCCCGCATCCAAGCCACCATTCAGAGAACCACCATACCTGCGCCATTTATACAGTATGTGGTGACCGAATTCGGCATCGCAAAGCTCGCAGGCAAAAATCTGAGGAATCGGGCACTTCAACTCATCGGAATTGCCCATCCGAGATTCAGAAAACACCTCTTGGAGGAGGCAAAAAGGCTGAAATATGTCTATGAGGACCAAATCTTACCCCTCACCAGGGACGGATCGGTGGTTATTTATCCCGAGAAATATGAATGGACATTCACCATCGATGAAAAACACACCTTGCAATTTCGGCCCGTAAAGACGACCGACGAACCGCTTTTACAGCAATTTTACTATTCACTGACCAAAGAAGATCGGAATTTGCGGTTTCTCACCCCAAAAAGGATATTTCCCCACAATGACACCCAAACAGAGGTAAATATCGATTATGAAAATAACATGATGATCTTAGGGCTAAGCGGAACGGAGGAAAGCCAAAAAATTGTGTCCGCTGGAAGTTATCACAAAAACATACGGGACTCTACGAACTTAGCAGAGATCGCTATCACAGTAGCGCCAGAATGGCAAAATAAGGGAATTGGAACGCACATTTTTGGAAAATTAATTGATATCGCCCAAGAAAACTCGATTTCTGGTTTTGTGGGAGAATTGTACACCTATAATACGCCAATTCTAAAGATCCTCGATGGACTTTCCTACCAGGTGGACTACACACATTATGGAGAGACCATTGAGTTTACCTTGTGGTTTCGGAAAAAAAGGAACATCATGGAGGTAAAAAACCCCAGTCATTAAGACGAAAGATTCACAAAAAGGGGATAGAATCAATTATACAAAAAGGGCATAGG
>CAZEPC010000018.1:0-24814 GCA_964513765.1 uncultured archaeon | reverse complement strand
AAAAATCATTTTTCATTCTTTTTATTTTGCATCCAAACTTCCCATTTTTCACATTTTTAAAAATAACGAGATATATGGAATAATTCTACTTATCTTGAAATAAAAAATGTGAAATGTTGTGGAAAGTTAAAATATGAAAAAAGTTATGATTCTGTCTTATTGTCTTATACCCTCTGAAAGTACAAATTTGCCTTCTTTTCTCTCCCGAGCTCAAGATAACAGTTCCCAATTTTACTATAAAGGCCGGGATTACCAAGTCGGAACTGCATTGATTTTTCGAAGGCTTCCACTGCTTTATGATAATTACCTTTCTCCATCTCCATATCTCCTAAAGTCCGATATGCAAGCGCAATATCATTCTTAGATTCCTTAGGATCCATTTTGATCTTCATATCTTATGTGTGTTAATGATGGGTGAATTTATAATTTGTTGGATATGATTCATATGAGTCCTTATCTTGTACATTTTTTTATAAAATTGTGGGTTTGAATTAGATTGTGTAATATTCTGGAGAGAAAAGATACTAAATGTATGTTAATTTTAGTAGGATATGAATAAAACACATCAAATCATTTTAGGGGTACTTATGTTGTTTCTAATTGGGGGATCCTCTTACTTATATTATTTCTTTTGGGTCAAGAATCCCTATTATGAGGTGGATAATGGCACAAATGTATCGACTGAGGTCTTCGTTCAAAAAGAAGCCGGTTATACTGGATTTAGAATCCCGGCCATAATTAAAAACCCTCAAGATAATAGTTTATTGGCCTTTGCAGAGGCTAGAAAAGATGATTTATCGGATTTTGGAAACATTGATCTGGTAATGAAAAAAAGTACTGATGGGGGTGAAACATGGGGAAATTTACAAATTTTGTGGGATAATGGAGCTAATCCTATACAAAATCCTTGCCCTGTGTATGTATCTTCAACGAATACTATATATCTTCATCTTTTTGTAAATCGTTCTGATCATTATGTTATCAAATCTGAGGATGGGGGAGAGAATTGGAGTGATCCGGTCAATCTAGGTATTGCACCCGAAGGTGTCAATGATGCTGGTCCCGCACCTGGTCATGCAATAATTTCTTCGGAAGGTAGAATTATTGTACCTGGTATGCATGTGAAATACGGGAATTGCCAAAAGGGCCATGAGAGAACTTGGGGCTCCCATTTAATATATAGTGATGATGATGGAGAAAGTTGGTGTCTTGGAAAGGTGTTTGAACCGATCTCAAACGAATGTATTGTGACAGAAACCTTTAATGGGAGTATTCTCTCCATTTTACGTTCGAATCGCCATGAAGATAAAAAAAACTACAATCTGATATCTTATTCCAATGATGGGGGCATTTCCTCAACGAATCCTACATATCATAAGGACTTAAAAACGCCTATTTGCCAAGTTAGTGTTCTTCAATTTGAAGGTGAAATTAATGGAATATCTAAAAAATTACTTCTCCATTCAGGGCCTAATTCTAGTTCAAAAAGAGAAAAAATGACCATCAAATTAAGTGAAGATAATGGTCGTTCTTGGGGTAAACCAAAGCTCCTTTTCAAGGGACGTTCGGGTTATTCTGATCTTGTGGCAATTGACTCGGATACATTAGGGTGCTTTTTTGAGATGGGAAGATATCACTACCGGGAATCGATAACATTTGTTCAATTTGATTTAAGCTGGTTGTTAAGTTAGATTAATCAATTTTCGCTTTTTGCTTCCTCAGAGTCTGCTGTAATTGTTCAATATCGATATTCCTTACATTATTTTTTTCTTTATTTTCCTCTTTGGTGAGAAGTCCCATTGCAACACCGACCCCATGTCCAATTGCAGAGCATATGGGCATAATCCTTATTGCCGAATGCGCTCTATGTGATGATGAAATTGGTCTTCCCGCCACCAATACATTTTTCAGCCCTTTTGGGATTGTGGCTCGGTACGGGATGGAATAATAATGCCCTTTGGGAAAATGAACAATCTCAGTTTCAGCAGATCCTTTGGGATCATGAATGTCAATAGAATAATTGCCCAAGGCAATTCTGTCATCAAACAATTTCCCATTTATCAAGTCTTCCGCTTTTATTTGGTATTCACCTATTATTCTTCGGCTTTCCCTTACACCTAAGGTTGAAGCGATATTCATCACACTGCTATGTTTATATCCCCGTATCTCGTTTCTCAAAAATTGGACAAAATTGTCCACTTGTTTTCTCCCTTCTATTTCTGCCTCGGTCATCTCGAAGGGATCCGTAAAATCGTAACCCGCAACTCGGGTTTGGTTAAAATGCATTTCCTTCCTACTTTTTCCGATGAATTTAAGACAATCATCTCTGGGGGTTAATTCATTTCCGTTTTGTTTATATTCTCTCACTTTTTTCCCAATATGTCTTCTGCCCGCCCCTAAAATAGAAATATTTCCTATACGAAAATTCATCGTTGCGGGTTGGACCAATCCGTCCTTCTCTCTACCCATTTCAAATTCGGCCTTAGCGTGATATATTATATCAGCGTCACCTGTGGCATCCACAAAGAGTTTACTATTTCCCTCTATTTCCCCTGCCTTTGTCTGTATTTTGATGGATTGTATTTTTTTAAGCTTTTCTGTGGGTTTGTTATCATAATTAACTTTATTGACAATTGCATTGAAGAGGATTTTAACCCCAGCTTCCAAAACCATATCATCCAAAATGCATCGCATCATCATTGGATCAAATCTGGTATAGAAATTTTTTCTTCTGGCTTTTTTTTCTGTATATCCCTTTTTATGCATCCTTTCTAACATATTTTGGAATAATCCTCCAGAAAGCCTTTTGTATTTTGAATCATTCCCATTGTTTTTCCCCCAATATTTCATAAATGGAAAGACATAGCCTGCCGTGGCCATTCCCCCCAAATATCCAAATCGTTCAATGAGCCATACATCGGCTTCGGGGTTCGTTCGTTTTGCTGCTATGGCGGAAAATGTCCCTGCGAGACCTCCTCCAATTACGATTATGTCTGCATCTATTTCTTGCTTCATTGTGTAATCTTTTGATTTTCCTCCTAATATTATTTATGAATATTATGTTCTTTTCAATTTGGTTTCTTCTCTTGTCTATTTTTTGATTTAGAAAGCTTTATTTGAGAAATACAACAATTAATAATGACAAATTATGCTGAAAAAAGAACAGATTCAACAAGAATTGAAAAGAAAAATCATTCAGTTGAATGTGAGTCTTCGAGAAGATGTTGAATATAAAGGACCTAATTATTTTCAAGATATTGTATTTATTCAAAATAACATTTCCTCTGTTCGACCAGAAGAAGTTGATTTGACCACAGAGTTTCTGGGTCAGAAACTGGATTATCCCATCATGATCTCACCGATGGTTGGAGGATTTAAGGATGCCAAAAGGATAAATGAACATTTTGCGGAGGCTGCGAAGGAGAATAATATTGCAATGGGGGTGGGAAATCAAGTCTATGGTCTTATGGAAGAACCGTTGGCTGAAACCTATCAAATTGCACGGGAAACCTCTCCGGACTCTTGTATTTTTGCAAATTTTTGGGCGAAATATATTCCTCACATGGATAATTATTTGGATAAAATTAAAAGTTCAATTGAAATGGTGGACGCGGATATTTTGCATCTTGTTTTAAGTCCCTTAACAGAATTATTCTATAGCAAAAATGAATCAAGGGGTGGCCAGATTACCCAACATTTGGAGGAAATTATTGAGGCAGTAGATATTCCAGTAGTGGTTAGATCTTTGGAATCAGGTCTTTGTCATGAAGATGTGAGGCAATTATGGGACTTGGGAGTATCAGGAATTGATTCCCAAGGAATGGGTGGTACTGACTTGGTTAAAATTGAGAGTTTAAAGCATATGAGCTTAGCAGAAAAACAAAGTAAGTATAAACCAAAAGTATTTGATTATTGGGGTTTGCATACAATTTGGTCTCTTTTGGATATTAAATTAAGAAAAGAAAATCAAAATATCCCCTTAATTGTTGGGGGTGGTATAAGGAACGGACTTCTGGCGGCAAAATGCTTGGCTTTAGGTGCTGACATAGTTTGTGTTGGTTATCCGTTCTTATTACAAGTGATTGAAGATATTGGATATCCAGATGAGAAAAACTTGCAGACTTATTTGACCCGATTCCTATATGAAATAAAAATGGTTATGGCATCGATTGGTGCTAGAAACGTCGATGAACTACGAGAAATCTGTCGATCTCGTTTATACATTAAAGGGGAAACTAAAGGATGGCTGGAACATAGAAATCTTCAATTCCCCTTAAGGAAATAATTTAATTACCAAATTATCTAATTTTTTCCGTTCTTTTTGATATTGAGGATTTTTGTAAATTCGATTTTGGATTGATTTTGGTTTTTCTTTCAAGTTTTTATTCTTTTCAATTAAGTTAATAATAATCTTGTTAGTTAATCCTTCCATATTTTTACTTTGTTTGGCTAATTTTAGATGAGTCGGGTTTTCTGGTGCAAAATCTGGGAATTTAAACTTAAATGGATGTTTATGGATGTTCCTTAAACTTCCGCTGGCACCTGTACTTCCAACAACCTTAAGATGTTCTGTAAGGATCGAGGAATTTAGGTATCCCATTAAATAATAAGCTTCTTTCAATGATTTTGGTACATAGTAATATAGAGAGGTATCAATTAATATTTGTGTTCCATTGATTATTGCTGCCTTTACGATACTCCCTATGCCGGCGTAGATTATTTTCAATTCTTGAAATTGTAGAGGGTTTGTGAGTGCATGTCCGTAATTTAATCTGTCCTTAAGATTAGTGATTCTTGCGGACTTCTTTCTGTGCTTTTGATATTGATTTTGGAGTAATTGGTAGTGCTTTCGTGCCCATTTTTTATTTGGTGTTTTGATTGAATATTTTGTATCTTTCTTATTTTTAACATATTTATTTAGGTTTCCATTCTTTTCAAGAGGTAAAAAAACATCATAAGTGCGATAATAATTAAAGGGTAAAAGCCCTGTGCTCTTGGCCACTTGGAATATATAATCTCTTTCTACTTTGCTTGCCTCATATGCTTGGAATCCCCATCTTCCGTATTTTTTCGATCTTATATACTTCGATGGTTTTATAGAAATAATTGAATTATGTTCTTCCCCTTTATTTTTTGTTTTTTTTTTCTTAATTTTATCTATAAACAAAAGATTTCTGGGGACAATGGATGCTCCTTGTCGGAAATCTTTCTTATAATCGCTTTTCTTATAATGATTCAACAACGGATATTTTTTTTTTTGACTTTTTGAAATGAGTCGGCCAACATGAATATATTTTTTTGGTTTTACTTCCAAATTTTCTGATGTGTTCTTTTTTTTCAAGTGTTTCTTTTTTTTTCTTTTTTTTATGTGTTTCTGTTTTTTTTTCTCATTAATTTTAATATAGGTCGGGACATAACACTCTTCCTTAAGTAATTCTAACTTTAGGGGCTCTAATTCGCATTGAAATGTTTTCCATTTGATTTCTTTATTCCTAAATTTATCCGTCTCAATATTATTGCTCTCACAGTTATTGCTTTTCTTGGCTTTAAAGCATAAATTATGGATTCGAAATACATCTTGCTTAAATTTCCAGAACTCAATCTCCTCTAAATTAGCAAATTGACGAAAAATGCTATGTTGGGAAGCATTAGCCAGGCTTGCTGGGGTAACCACAAATATAATTCCTTTATCCTTTAAAAATTCGTAAATGCTCTTATAACAGAATATTGTGGTTAATTCCGTGGTACTAGAAAGTCTTCCTCCCCTTATTATATTCATTTCATTCCCCAATTCTTTGATTTTCCTTTTTTGTGTAGCTAAAGGAATTTTATTTAAGACTACCCAAGGTGGATTTCCAATTACTAAATCGAATTTATTTTGGAATTTTTCTTCTTTATAGGATTGGAACTCTTCGGGAAATAAACTATTGAGTTGGACAATGTTATTACTAATTTTATGAAGTATTTTGTCGATCTGGGTGTTTTTCATCTCTTTTTGGGGATAGTACTCTAAAAATATTTTTATCAAATTTGCCCTGGCCATAAAACAAGCTAATGGATTGATATCAAATCCATATAGATTGAGATGTGCTTTAATCCGTTTATCTTTAGTGATTAGATTATTAGATTTAGAAGAAAAAATTTTATTACTTATTTCATAAAGGAATGTACCAGAACCACATGTGGGATCCAACACTTTCTCCCCAAAATTATATCCCTCTTTAACCATCAATCTTGCTAAAATCGGATGTGTGTAAAACTCACCGCGATGATGTCTTTTTTCGAAAGATAGAAGTTTTTGATAGATATTTGAAAAAAGATCCCCTTTTGATATTTTAACTGCTTTTTGCACCATTTTTTTGATTAAAGCATTTTTCAAATCTTTGATTTGGGTATCCTCAGAAATTTTTGATAAATATTTCGGGAATTTAAGGATTCTTTTAACATCTGTTTTTGTTATTATTTTATGCCCATTATTTTGTAAAATATAATATACTATGATCTCTACTATAATTGAGAGGTAAATATGGTTTAGGAAGAGGCTTTGAGTTATTTCATCCTCGGAAAATATTTTTTCAAATTCTTTTTTCCACTTGGTGTAAGATTTTTGAAATTGAATATTTTCATTTTTGTCTCTAAGCTTTTCTAAGGAACACCAAAAGGGATTTTCTTTTGATTTTTTCTTAATAAAATAGTTTTCCAACCAATTACTTGTAATCCTTTTCGGAATTGTTTTGAAATTTTTCATATGCTCCACTAGAACATCCCAGAGATTTTTTTATTACATAAGGAAAAAAAACACAATTTTTTAATTTTATTAATAATTATCATAATTACTAATTCCTAATTTGTTGAGAATTAGTACGCACTCATATAGCGGCATTACATCGGCAACATGAATGGTGCAATGTGAAAAATCATAGGAACTTTAAAACTCGGATTAAATATTAAAAAACAATCTGTTATAGATTTTGTTATGACTATTTAATTTGATAAATTAGCAAAGTATGGATAAATAAGATATTACTCCACTAAACTAATACTAGTATCTTTGACTTACTTGGGTTTCCAGGTGAATATTTACGATACGAGATATCCGAGCTTCTAGTGAGCGAGTACTTTTTCTCTTCTATATATTTTAGGATAAGAATTACATAGGTGATGTCATGGGAGATAAAGTTGAAGTTTCAGCTCTTGTTGAAGGCGGTAAAGCTAATGGAGGTCCTCCAATCGGTCCAGCTATTGGTCCAACGGGGATCCCAACGATGCAAGTCGTTAATGCAATAAATGAAAAAACCGAAGGTTTCAAAGGTTTAAAAGTACCGGTTACAATTATCGCCGATCCAGAAGATAAATCTTTTGAGATTGTTGTTTCAACTCCGATGACTTCTGCCCTATTGATTAGGGAAGCTGGAGTACAAAAAGGATCCAGCGAACCAACAACCGATTATGTCGGGGATATAAAATTTGATCAAGTGCTTAAGGTCGTAAAAATGAAAATTGATGATCTCAATGCTCTTGAAACAAAAACCCGAGTTAAAACGGTAATGGGTTCTGCCTTTTCTTGTGGGATTAAGATCGACGGCAAAACTGCCGGAGAGGCGATCCAAGATCTCAAGGATGGCGAATATGATGACAAAATAGCTGAATGGGAGGCTCAGAACTAAGTTGAAAGTCGATGATGAAGTTATTTTAGATGCAATTCAAGAAGCCAAAGACAACTCCGTTTTAACAAAAGAAGATAAACCCGATAAAGAAAGAAATTTCGATGAAACAATTGACCTTATTGTAATAGTAAGGGATATTGATTTAAACAATCCAAATAACAGGATTGATCGAGAATTACTTTTGCCAAACCCCATTAAAGGAAATAAATCCAATGTGTGTTTTATTGTAAAAGATGATATGGAAGTATTTCTAAAAGATGAGGGATATCCCGTTATAAATGACGATAGATTGCAAGAATTACAATCAGAAAGCAATAAAGAGAAGAAAAAACTGGTTAAACAGTATGACTACTTTGTTGCGAGGGGAGACTTAATGGTGAATGTTGCTCGAACCTTGGCCCGATTTTTGGGACAACAGGGAAAAATGCCCAAACCTCAACCAAAAGGATTTGGTGTCATTCGCCCGGATGAGGATCTTGAAGAATATCTAAAAAGATTACCCCGTGTTGTGAAAATAAGTATGAAAAAGCATTTACAAGTGCAAACTAAAGTTGGAAAGAAATCTCAAGATAATGAACAAATTCTTGAAAATATCAATTCAGTCCTTAGTTTCTTGGATTCACAATTACCATATGGTATAACTACAAATGTTGAAAAGATTTACATGAAAACAACCATGGGGCAACCAGTAAAAATGGAGGATAGCTAAAAAGGTGAATCATTATGGCGATTAGAGGACAAGTTGCTCAGAAAAAAATTGAAGAAGTAAAGGAATTGAAGGAATTAGTTGATACTTATTCAGTTATTGGGTTAGTAAATATCGCGAAAGTGCCTGCAAGCGCCCTTCACGATATTCGGGATAATCTAAGAGGCGACGTTATCATTCGGATGTTTAAAAAGAAAATAATCAGTAGAGCATTTAAGAAATCGGATAAAGAGAATTTAATGGAATTACTCGATAGAATCGAGGGTATTTCTTCACTTCTCTTCACCAACATGAATCCTATCAAATTGGCACAATACATGGAGGAGCAAGCCGTAAAAGGGTATGCAAAACCAGGGGATACTGCCCCAATCGAGATTGAAGTGAAAGCAGGAGATACTGGCCTCTTACCGGGCCCTGTAATTTCTGAGCTTAGCCAATATCTTGGCGTTGCGCCAATGACAAAAGATGGGACGATTCATATTCGGAATGATAAAATTACCCACAAACCGGGTGATATTATCGAAGAGAAACAAGCACAATTATTAGGTCGTTTGGATATTAAACCAATGACTATCAAGTTAGATTTCTATTGTGCTTATGAGGATGGAAGTATTTTGCCTGATGAGGTATTACATCTTGATGTCGATAAGATTGTCGGCGATGTTCAAAATGCTGCAGCACAAGCCAAGAGCTTGGCTGTTGCCCTTGAAATAATTACTGAAGAGACTATTGATCCATTAATGATCAAAGGTATTCAATCTGCAAGAGCAGTTGGATTAGAATTACCAATATTTATACCAGAATTACTCGAATCGTACTTCTCAAAGGCGGCTGCACAAGCTAACACATTAAATGCATCGGCTTTTGGTCTTGAAGTCTCATCTGGGGTGGAGGAAGAATCTGAACCAGAGGAGGAAGAAGATGAGGAGGAAGAGGAAGAGGAAGAAGAGGAATCCTCCGCAGGACTTGGGGGATTATTCGGTTAATCAAATTTAATTTTTTTAAACTAACTATCAATAAATAACTATACAGGAGTAAAACGAAATGGAATCAGTATATAGTGCTTTACTTTTGCACACTTCCGGTAAAGAGGTAAATGAAGATAACATTGAAAAAATCCTTAAGGCCGTTGAAATTGATTTCGATGAAAATCAAGTCAAAGCTTTAGTGGCTGGTTTAGAAGGAAAAGACATCAATGAATTGATTGCTAATGCCTCTGCAGCAGCCCCTGCCGCAGTATCTAGTGGTGGCGGTAGTGCAGCACCTTCCGGTGAAAGTGAAGCAGAAGAGGAAGAAGAGGAAGAAGAAGAGGAAGAAGAGGAAGAGGAAGCCGGTCTAGGCGCCCTTTTCGGTTAATTTCTTTTCAAATTCCACATCTTGTCGTTGATATAGAAAGAGTTTGATGTGATAAACAAACTTAGAACACATACAATTTTGTTCAAGCATCTGCGGGGACAAAACCAAAAACAATGGAACCATGTTTTGTCATGATGTGAAATACATCTCATGAATGGCAAATTTTTTTTTATTACTTTATTTCTTTAATTTTGATCAAATATGAATTTAATGAAAAAGGAGAATGGTGTTTTTCTTTTCTTGAGTTTTTTATTATTAACAATTTCTATTCCTGTATCTATTGCCCAAGATGAAACCATTAATATACAAGTTGACTTGCAAAAAGGCTCGCATATGAATAATCGATTCTATGGGGATATCCAGATTGAAGTTGATGCCCCTTCCAGAGTTGATACAATCAAGATTTATTTTAATGATACTTTGGTTAAAACAATGTCTGGGCATAAGGTTTCTTGGACTTTAAATACCTCCGATTATCCATCGGGTCAAGTAATTATTTCTGTTACTGGATTAGATGAGGATGCTCCCAATCTGAGTGGTCAGAAAACGGTAGAGTTTATCTCAGAAGAAGAAGGCCAAAGATTAAGGTCATTAGGGATTGGCCTTGGTGTCGGGCTGGGATTGGGCATTCCTCTATTAATTGGAGTTATTTTTCTGATTAGGAAAAGGAAAATTGATGAAGAATCTCAAGAAACATATTCGAAAAAGTTATCCGAGATTGATGACGCCATAAACCCAAAAAGAGAGGACTGAACTGATTCTTAGATTTTAATGCTCCCGAACGTTCCCCCTCCACCTGGAATATATTTTACTTCTTTTTTTCTAAATCCCGAGATCACATTGCTTAGTTTTCCATCTAAAAATTCTGAAAATTTCTTAGGATCCAAGTCTATAAGTATTTCATATTCTGTGCCAAATTTTTCTATGGCTTTTTTGTACAGCCTATTAACGGTCTTAGAGTTTTTGCTTTTAATCCCCTTGATATTTCTGAGGATATCAATAAGTGGGATGATGTCGATATAATCTGGTCGGTGTTTGGGATGTCTTGGTTCGGGCCAGGTTGCAATTTCATCGATTCTCTCAGAGACTCCAAGCTTTATCCGAGGGATCTTTTTCTTTCTTTTTGGTCGGTCTAAAATGTTTGCATATTTTCCCCCACAGGCTGCACATTCAATATCCTTGTTAGAGGTATAATTCATGAAGAGGTCTTTATCATGCTTTGAGGGGAATCTGAAATGAATGAAAACATCATCATATTGAACTTTATACCGAAAAGAAGGGTTTTTGGCACTTTTATCTGTATCCCCTACAAATTTATCCAAGCTTTGATTCTTTTTCTCCTTAGGTTTGTATTTCCTAAGTTTTTTTGAAGAAAGTTTTTTATTAACACTAGTTTTCACTCTTCTTCGGCATTTCCTGCAGAACATGATGTAATATTTTCCCAGATGAGGGTCTAGCCCCACATTTAGAGTTACCTTCCTTCCTTTTTTTCGTAACATTGCCAATCTAATTTCCTCAAATGAAGGTTCTTCCATTTCGATTCTGTTAAATTCTCTCCCCAAGCTATAAGATTTTTCAGAGTGTGCATCCGAATTGCTGAGAAAAGTTAGGTCTTGCAAACAATCCAATCGATCTGCCAGTTCTGTATCGGCTGAGAGTCCTAATTCTAAGAATGCAAGCTTCTTGGCTGCCGTCCCATACGCCTCTTCCAAAGTGGAAAATTTATTTTGTCTGAAAATTGCCTTGAACGGTGTAAAAGCGTGAGCGGGACCACAAATTCCTCCCACATCCTCTACAAACTCTACGATCTCGGCGGGAGATTTATGAACATGTGGCCTTCCTGCCCATCTACCCGTGATGTTCTTAACATAAGGATCCAAACTCTTTTGGAGCTGTTCGGCAGCATGTAAATCGGGTAAAAGAACTACGTGATGAATAGATTCTTCATCCTCCAGTTCTGTTTGCACTATAAAAGAGAGGTCTTTGTATTTATAAATGCCGTTGGAATACTCGAGGTGCTCTTTTAGATATTTTCTCCATTGGGGCACGGTGACATCCCCCATCCCTATAACTGAAAGCCCTTTTTCCTTGCAAGTCTTGTAGAGCGATTTGACTTTTATGTTTTGAGATACCGCAATACTATGAGGGCTGTGAAGATGGAGATCGACGTTGAATTTTTGCATTTATTGAGTATAAGAAGTTATGAAGATTATGTTTTATTATTATTGGATTAATGGAAGAAGTTCTTTAAATAGGCATCAAAAAATCTCCGGGATTATTCCCGAGGCCTATTTGTAAATATGCTTGCTTTTGGTATGGCTTGACCAATTCGAGTGTTCCTTGCGTCTTAAAATATTCCAAAAGCCTCACATTCTCCGTATATCTTCCTCTCAAGGTAAAGGTTTGATATATTTGTTCTAACTTCAAGTTATGGGATTGAAGGATTTTTTTATAATTCTTCTTTAAATCTTTTTTCACAACCGAAGAATTCGCAATTCCGACCCGTGCTGGGGTGGTCCACCAGTTCTTATCGTCTCTTACTTGTCCTGTGACAGTAATTCTTCCCAGGGCTATGATCTTTCGTTTAAAAAATAGATTTTTATTACGGTATTCTTCACGAGTGGGATGCTCAAGATACCGAATGAAAAAGTCTCGTTTCCGGAAAGTACCTTGATGATACTTCCGAATTTCATATTTTAGAAAATCAAAAAATGATATCGGGCTTTTTTTTGCCCGAAATTTGTATAGCTGTTTTAATTCCTTCATTTTATATCTAGAAAGATCCTTACATTTCATATTCCCATTTTTACTTTTTTTTTGCACATCAGCATTTCTAAAACAATTATGAATGTATTCACGAACATTTAGTGAATTTCCGAACCCATATACAATCAAATCAATGTCTGATTGAGGATTTCCCGTATTAATTAGAAGTGAGCCGGTAATACCGAAATATTTTAAGGGCACTCCACTCCCTTGAGATAATAATTTACAAAGATCCACTGCATCTTTCAAAACTTTTTGATTTGATTTACCTTTCCAATTTCTCTCATTTTGCATATGGGATTGGTTTTTCAATTCGATATATGTTTCCAAAAATTTATCGGCTCTATGGATTCTTTTTATATCTATTAATGGGATTGCTTGCATTGGAAAATAGTATCTTTCAGTTTTATACGTGTAATCTGAAATAAAATTTTGGATGAAAGACATCTTGTCCTTAATTGAATATACTTTCAGATGATTTCCTCGATCTTCTATATTGATTTTATCCTTTTGGACTTGGACATCCTTGAATTGCTCATTTTTTTTTGCATATCTTATATATCCAACCATAAAGTCTTCTTGAGGGTACGGTTGATGAAACCCTTTTACTTCAAAAAAATGTCCATGCTTTGTTTCTATAAAGTCTCCCTCAATGGGATAAGGATATTTACCATTCATATCTTACAATCCCCTATATTCATTCCCTAAGTCTTTTCCCTATATCTATTCTGAAAACTTTTAAAAAAATGAATCTTGCTAAAACAAAAATACCTATCTCGCTTCTTAAGGATGATTAATTAAACTGAGGAATTCTGACCGGGCTTTTGCGTCTCTTCGGAATGCACCTCTCATGGCGGAGGTAATCATACAAGAGTTCTGTTTCTCAACACCTCTCATCATCATACAGAGATGTTCTGCTTCAATTACCACTCCAACCCCTTGTGCTTCAATTTTATTCATTAAAGTATCTGCAATTTGTCTGGAGAGTCTTTCTTGAATTTGTAATCTTCTGGCATACATATCAACTATGCGGGCAATTTTTGAAAGCCCTACTATCTTTTTATCGGGGATATAACCTACATGTGCTTTGCCAATGAAGGGTAAAATATGATGTTCACAAAGAGAATAGAGCTCGATGTTCTTTACCACTATCATTTCCTGGGATTCGGCCTCAAAATAAGCACCATTGATGATATCATCAATATCTTGATCATAACCTCTTGTTAAGAATTTAAATGCTCGGGATGCCCTTTTAGGTGTCTTAATCAGCCCTTCTCGGTTAGGATCCTCCCCGATTGTTTTTAAAAATTCTTCGAATAAATCTTCCATCTTCTTAAGATATAAAATCTGGGATTCTAAAAATTTTTTTTGTTTTTTCATCGATTTTTTCATCGATTTTTTATCGTAGATTGATCCTAAGATTGTTTATATCCAATACCATACTTCACCGCTAATTCTGCCTTTTTCAGTTCCTTTCCTAAGTAGGCGGCATGATCCAAACGGGAAACAAGCCCCATCTCAATGACCTTTTTATATATTAAAACTGCATCTTTTCCCCGTATTGTAATATTTGCCATATCCGATTTTGTTTCATTTTCATAATAGGAAAGTTCAATTAATTCATCCTTCTTTTCGATGAATATTTTAAAATATCCCTTGGGGTCCATAATTGCGGGTTCATCTTCCGCGTCTATATCCAAAATTTTTTGGGAATCTTCTAATCTTTTGGGATAGGAATTTTTGCTTTTCAAAAATAAAGCGTCCACCCCCAGATTTATCGGAGGAGCTTGATAATTTTTTGCCAAGAAGGCAAGATTTAAACTTTTCTTGACCTCTTTAAGATTCCTCCTGCATTTATTTGAATATTCCGTAGTTAAAATTCCCGTAACATTACATTCTGCGGCAATCATAGCCAACAATGTGTTTATTCCAGGAGATTCTCCGTCGGTCAATTCCGATACATTTCCGATCCCCATAAAAAGTTGAGGGCGTTTATATATCTCCCCTCCTTCACTATTTTGGGGTATTTTTGAGATAGATCTATTCAAGAGAGAGAGTGCTTCAATGGATGGTACCAAACCGGGTGAAATTGGGCTATTTGTAATCGGATCAAGGAATAATTTCTCAAATCCGTTCTTCACCATAATATTCCCCAATTTCATCAGCTGGGCAAGTCTATATTCCGGACTATTTATTTTTTCTTGATCAATACTGCTTTTTCCGCTAAAAGGGATTAATACTATAGGGACCTCCTTTCTCACAGAGGGATGATTGATAATTCTTTTATAATTAAACTCACAAATACTAAGAATCATGTCGACCCCTCCTTGATATGCGGCGATGATTTCATTAGGATTTAGGCTGTCAATGCTTACCGGTAATCCATATTTTTGATGGATTTGAGGGATGATTTTCTTGAAAAATTTTCCATGTTCTTCCCCGGCCACTGCTCCTAAATCAATAATATCCGCACCAGATCTACGCAAATATTCTATTTTTTCGAAAATTTTTTCTTTTTTCTTTAAAGGTGCATCTACTATCTCTCCCAATAATACAGCCGGAAGTTCGGGATGGCAAATAAGTTCTGGGTGTTCCTCTGAAATTACCAAATAATTCCCTTGTTCTTTGGGATCCGCCAGAATATCTTGTTTTTTCTTACGAATTACGCCCTTCATCTCAATTTCTGTATCCCTTTGATATACTTTATCTGCTGGCTCTGTGGGGGAAAAAGAGGTGGGCTTTATTTTCTCTAAAACCTCAATGAGATTTATTAAAAATTGTGGGCCCTTTACGACCTTATCTGAAAAATCTCCCCTTATCCTATTTCCGTCCCAAGGAACTAAACCCGGAAGGATGACAAAATCAATTTCATTTGGATCCCATTTCTCTAAAGATTTCTGTACTTGTTCCGGTGGAATGAATGCCGCAATAGGAATATTCAGTACTTCGAATTTAATCTTATAGGTGTCCGAAATTTTATTCCAATCGAGATTTTTCAGTTTTTTTTCTGCTTGAGTTCCGGTGATGAATAAGAGTGTAGTGTGTACCATAGTTTACTCGCCTTTATTGTTTTAAAGTTTCAAGATCATTTTTAAATTGTTCATATAAACTTTGAGGAGTCTCAAAGACAGTGACATTCTTGAATTTAGCTAAATCTTTAGCAACTTTACTGTTGAATTCATCAACTGTTATTTTCACCGTGTTTCCATTGGGAATTCTTGTCTCAATCTTTCCAGAAACTAAATCTGTAGGGACACACATGATTCGGCCGTTTCCCTTGATCATTTGGGCAAAAATATTTGTGATTAAAGTATCTGCAATTCCATTACTCATTTTAGCCACCGAGTTGGAGGTGATTGGGCTAATTATTAACAGATCATAATGTTGTAAATTAAAATGGGCACATACGGGAAATGCCGGATACTGGGGTTCGTCAAAGATTACTTTTCTCAATGTCATTTCTTTATCCTGCGAATACTTTTCGATCTTTCGATATTGTTCGTACATCTTTGCCACAACTTTTCCTGCCGCCGAAAAGAAAACATCTAATTCATGCCCGTCCTTAAGTAGCTTTTCTATGATTTCAATGCTTTCGTTCAATAAATGGCCCGCACCGGTTATTCCCCACGCGATTTTCATTTTTTTTATTCTCCTTATGAAAAATATTTCTTCTTTTTATTCAAAATAGATATTATCTAAGATATGTCGTTGTGCTTTTTTAATCTGAAGGTTTTCAATTATTGATTTACTTGGTCCCCCCAAGAGCCCCTCGCCGATTATTGCTGCACCTTGGGCAGCTCTTTTTACTTTGCTGCTATAGGTTTCCATAATTTTTACCGGTCCTATTTCGGACAAATCATTTTTTAGCTTGGTTCGAATAAGCTTGTCCTTTATCATTCTACCAGAAAGTAGTATCTGGATTCCTTGTTTTTGATTTTGAGAAGATGATGAATCAAGGTAATTGATTCCCCCATTATAATTTACCAAAAGGGAAAAGACCGCCTTTTTTATGTGGTGGATGAAAATTTCAATCCTTTTCTCTTTAGCTTTATTTTTACCAAGTCCATGTTTTAATTGGTTTCCCCTTTGTTTCTTTTTGGTATCTGTTTGGGGGGGTTGTTTCTTTTTTGCTCTAACTTTCCGTTTTTCTTCTTCTCCTCCAATGTATTGTGCGCCCCCACTATAAATTGTTCTTTTCTTAATTTTTCCCATCAAATAGGCAATCTCACCATCAAGAGCACCCCCTGCCTCCATCCCCATGATATTTGTCCCCCCGATACCGTCAATTATCTTTCCTTCTTTAATTGCAGTTACCGCGGAGAAGGCACCTCCCACTTCGATCATGATGAAGGAGACTTCCTTTAACGGTAAATTATTAGTATTCCTCATGTCTTCTATCCCTAACACCGCAGAGCACAGTTTATCACTGGTCCCTAAATCAATTTTATTAACCACATTTTTGAGCGGAACGGTCGGGAGATGTTTTATACTGGGAATATAGATTGCGGGATATTTTTTGCTTCGAAGTTGTTGGATAACTTTTCCTAATCCCATTGTGGGCTTGCTTTTTCCCCTTCTTAGGGTCATTTGGAATACATCATCATCATTAATAAATTTGGCTTGTTTCAAAGGGATCCCAAATCCGCTAGGGGCCACGATCAAATCTAAAGGCTTCAGTTCATCTAGAATCTTAAATAACCGATTAGGATCCTTAAATATCTTGTTGGTTTTGATCACCTTTTCTATAAATATTTCCCTTTGGTTTGGCTCATCGAGTTTAAATTCGTACCCAAATAAATCAAATGATTTTGAGCCGGGATCAATTCCAAGCACACGCATAAAAGTAAAAAGGTAGGATAACATAAGAAGTTAAAGGTTTGGTTGGTTTCTTTTCATCTCGTTTTTAGCTGAGTTTTGGCTTATGTTGCCAATTGACATCCCCGGTGGATAATTCTTCTAAATCAAAAATAATTTTTTCTTGATCGTAAATCTCTTGGACTTCTTCTTTTGTATATTCTCCTCTATATCCCAAGTATCGCCACAAATAACTTCCTCGCCTTCCGCAAAAAGGGCATTCATGGGGCGGATTTTTTACATCTGTGATAATTTTTCCGCAGCTGAGACAGAGATGATGAGGTGGTTTCATATAGATAATCAAATTGAAGAGAAAACCAATATAAAAATTTTTGTACTTAAAAACATATTTTTAGGTGATACCTCTCATGAAAGATGGATTTAAGATTTTTGATTCCCATATGCATTATGCTGGAATTTTCAAGCCTAAAAAGCAACCATTTATTGAATATTTGAATAATAACGGAATAGATAAGGCAGTGGTAAATACTTTAAACACAAAAGCGAATTTGGGTATTTTAAAGGGGGGAGCTCCCCAGGAATTTTTCCGAAAGATGAAAGAGCCGGACTTCAATATTTTTCAAGACTTTTCGGAATGTGGCCAACCTGATCACCGGCAAGTGATTAAATTAGCCAAAAAATATCCCGATAGGATTTATCCGTTTTTTTGGTATAATCCAAATGATCCAAACGATCCAGATCAACAAAAAGGACTGTCCCTTGTTGAGAAACATCTTGATAACGGCTTTTGCGGGGTGAAGCTCCAGCATGCTATGACTCCCTTTAAAATGAAGAGGTTATATCCACTTGCAGAATTGTTGAGTGAAAAGAAAGCCCCATTATTTATCCATCCTACCTCGGGTATCTTCTCTACACCCCCAACTGATACATTTAAGCTTGCCAAACTTGCAAAAAGATTTCCAAAGCTTAAGATTATTGTTGGACACGCTGCCTATACCATGGAATTCGCCATTGAATGTCTATTGGCCACATTTTCTTGTAAAAATGTCTACTTTGAAACGAGTGTTTCTATTCCATATGGGATTGTGACTTTCTCTAAGATATTTGGTCCGAGAAGGGTGCTTTTCGGCAGTGATTCTCCCTCGGCAGGACCGTTCGAATTGGAATATAAAAAGATCTTGGCTCTTCGAATTCCAGACAAAGCAAAGCAGCAGATACTTTATAGAAATATCTCCAGATTATTGAGAATAAGATAAGAGTCCTTTTAATATATTCTTGATTTATATTCTATAAATTTCATTCCTTTAGGGAGTAATTGTTCAATCCTGATTCAAATTGATTATTTTCATGTCCCAAATTTTATTATCCTTAAGGTGAAAATAACGAAACCTCCCGGGCGAGGTTTTATCTTCGTATCTTCCGATGCCCAAAGAAGGAGATTGAAATATAAATGGTAAATTCTGATTAAAATACGACATTCTATGCTTTTCTGTAAAATCATCCCATATAAAATCAAAAGGATTGTTGGTGATTTCCTTTGTGTCCTTATTGTATTCGATATTTTTCCCAGTTAAAGATATTTTTATCTCCCGATTGCGATGTGTATGTCCCATTAATCCTACTGCATGGTATTGATATATTAATCCGATCATCTCCAACCAATTTTTACTAATAGTACCGAATTTGAAATGTAATTTGTTGGAGGGCTGGGGCCCTTTAAATATCTCAGGATTTTCCCATGTTTTCAAATTGAGAAACTTTAAAATCTTTCTAAATATAACATTCTTCACAACGGGATTTAAAACAGGATGATGACTAACAATAAAGTCCAAGCTTCCCCCATACTCTTCAGAAAACTCTCTACGTGCGATATTTAAAGCTAAATTGAATTGTTTGTCGGAGAATCCTACCCCTGCCGGATCCGCCATCAAAAGGCTTTGAAGGGATAAAAAGGAATCTGCCCCCGAATTTAGAAGCAGAAAATTATAATTTCCAAATTTAAGAAAATAATCATCAAAAGCATTTATGTGCTTATAATAAGGCCCTAAACAGTACTTATCTATCATCAGTGATTTATATTGATGCTTTTGGAAGGGATCTTGGTAATTCTTTGCTTCCTTTTTTCTGAGTCCAAAGTTACGATAGATTTTTGTGCTCACTTTTAGGGGATAGCCATTAATTCTCACATCATGATTTCCTGTACTGGTAAATATAGGAACGGCCAGCTCTTCTTGCTGTTCAATCTTTAAGGGAGTACAATCTGATTCCGTCTCAATTTTCTTATTCAACACGATATTAAGGAATATATCCCAGTTAGATTCTTCCAATTTATAGATTTCCATCCTGGAATAGTGGTTTTTGAGGTAATAGTCTATTATATCTCCCGAAGCAATAATAAAATCGAGATCATCTTTCTTTGCTTGGTGATTTGCCCAACAAATAAATTTACGGAAATAATTATTTGGGTTCTTATATCGTTCAATGAGCGGTTTAAATGGGTTTATTCGATCTGGGATCCTCTTAGCTACTTTTTTGGCAATTTTTGTTTTTGCTTCCTTTGACTCATTTTTTGTTTGTCTTAAGCTAAAATCCCGGTTAATATCCATCTTCCGATTTAAATTACATAAAATCTCGTCAAATCTTTTTGCCACATGAATATCAGTGATGTGGGCAAATCTAAGCGAATTCCACTCGTTCTTTTTGAGAACAACAGCATGATAACATGTTCTTTTTTTATTGGGATTAAAATCTGGGTATGTTTCTTGAATATCAAACATCAAGAAGTTTTTTTCTTCCAGCCATTTAATTACATGATCTGCTTGGCTCAAAGAAAAGGATACTCTGGCCTTAAACAATTTCTTATCTTCCCCGAAAAAATCATGCCATAAGAGATAGGATATTCTTTTTTCATTTAAACCATACAAATCCCTTAGTTTTTTATTTGCGGTAGTGAGACAGGACACTTCTTTTAGATTATGGATTCTCAGTGGGATTGGAAATCCCCTTTCTAATCTTTTTGTGACTTTATTGTGGTCAAATAAGGGCAAAAGAAAGAGATGTCCGGAAATTTTATCCTCTAGTTTTTCTGGGGTATCTTTTTCCCCTCCAACTAAAAATATTTTAAAAATTAGATCTGGTTTTTCATTAATTTGGTGGGAAAGAGGTTGATCTGGTTGTAAATCTAAAGATATGAAATGTGGATGTCCTAAATTTGGAGATATGACATTTGGGTAGTCTTCGTGGAAATTCTCCAAATGAGACATGATCAATAATTAAATCTTGAGATTTTAAAAATTAGTGGTTCGCTTATGAAAGATTCTAGGTATTCTTTGATGAGTACAACAAAAAATAGGACAAATGAAAAATATTCTTTATGTTTAGAAAGATCCTTTATGCTTTTGCGAGAGATTTTTGGTAAAGCCTATCTACATAATCCGTTCTATGGCGATTCTCTTCTAAATTGCTGGAAAAAGTAATCATCGAATTCAAAATGCTGATTCCAAATATTTTTCCGGCAGTTTTTAGTCCATTTTTAACTTTTTTCCAATTCATGATTTTTTCCTCCACAAGGGTTCATGTGAATGTGTTCTAATTATATCAAATGAAATGAGATATATAACTGGGGAGAAAGAAATAAAATGTAAAATTCGTCCCGAGCACTTTTACAATTTAACATCACAATTCGATTTAGGGAATCAAAATTGAAGCCTCCCCATCCTAAAGGACGGGGATTCCTACGAGTCTGCTAAGCTTTAGCTGGTGTGCGTATCTTAGGGCTATGTGTCGTAGAAAACCCTTTCCATTGATGCAGAAAAGATTCCTCCTTCAAAGAGGGTTGATGCGATAGGTCATCGGATATGAGAAACTTGACCATAATATTAATAGCAGAATTTTTCCTTTCTGATCCTCCTTTTTTTGCCCCCATTTTTTTAAATTGGCTGTCTAATGCTTGGGATATTCCGTCCATAAAAGAACATTTTAACAAATGGTTTTGGACTCTTGTTTATTCATCTTGCTTAATCCCAAAAATCGACCGAAATCTTTGTTCAACGGTCATTTTTTGCGATCTCTCAGCGAAGTTATTTTTTGTTCTTTGAATGAATATGTTTTTGATGTTCATTATGATTATTTCATAGGGGAATATAAAAATAAGGAAAAAATCAAAAAATATTACAGAGGAAAAAGTGTTGGAAACAAAAAAATGGGAATAGGGGTAATTTGGGCTTTTAGTCCTTAGAGATTTGTTTGGCCAATCCCCTGTAAATACTAACACTAGTATTAATTATTAAAATTAAACCAATTATGGCCCATGTAATTCTGAATGTAGGTATTGAGAGATAGTTTGAAACCAAAATCCCTTGACCTGCAATGATATGGGTGATTAGTCCCAGTATGTAAAATTTGAATTTCTTCTTCACCGGTTTTGATTTAAACTTATTTAATACCTTGAAACCGTAATATAACATCGGAATACAAACGGCCAAAAATAATATAGTTTGAACGGTAAAATAGACCACATCATGATCGGGATACCAATCCGTGGATGGCCCCAGTTCTAAATGATTGTTTATCAAAAATAGAGGTATGAGATTTATGCATAAATAAAATCCAATAACCATTGCTTGTTTTTTTGGGTCAAATACCTTTTCTGATTTATAGAGTATTAAATTAAACACCAGTAAGAAAATAAATGAACAACTGGAGAAATATAAGGTTAAAAAATGCAACACTTTTACTGTTTGTTGGTATTTTACCTGCTCTAAATTAACATATATGATATTGATTATTGTCGAGATAAAAATAAATAGATAAAAGATAAATACAAGGAGATTGAATTTTTTGGTGTCTCTTCTAAGGATTTTGACTCCTAAATAGAGAAAAAATAATCCCAAACCAAGTTGAACTACAAAAATCTGTATTATTCTAAAGGGTTCCATTAAGAGCATATTTTAAAATATGGTGTATCAAATATTTATATTCTTTCTTTCTGAAATTGAAAGATTAGAGAAGATGAAAACATTAATGAAACTCGATTTAGAGGATAATAATCTCACCATAATCGAATGTTTGGATAATTTGAAAAACTTAGAAGGGCTAGACTTGGAAGATAATGAAATAAAAGAAATATCAAGTCTAAATGGGTTGAGAAATCTAAAAAAGCTCGTTTTAACGAAAAAACGATTTTTTCAACAATGATGAGAACAAAAAATAATTTCAAATCTCCTCTTCTATTCATTAGATCAATTCATTAAGAAAAGTCTAGTTCATTTTAAGGTCTTTTAAGACATTCGCGGTAACTCTAGAGGGATCTACACCGAGTATCGATTTATAGAGCTTTTCGGTAAACGACAGTTCTAAATCAATGTGTTTTTCTTTATTGTGTTTCTCAATGAATTTGTCTATTTTTTCCTTTCCAAATTCTTCATATACATCTTCTAAAGAGAAATTCGAATCTTGGCCATACATTACCTGTTCTTCTAGAAATTTGTTGATTTTTCGATTTAAAAACGCCATATTTTATTATAATTAAACGAAATATTTAATTTCCCTCATTATATTTCTTAAAAAATGATTAGTTTTTTTTTAATTGGTATAATGGATACGGGATTTGGTAAATTAAATCAATAATATGATTAAATTCTCGCAAACCTAAAACCCTCTCTCCTTATTATACTTTGAACAAAAATAAAACTGCAAGGAGTTAATTGATTTTACTATTCATGATGTACTTTGAATATGTATTATAGGCATATCTTCCTTTGGAAAGATTGCTATAAATTGCGTTTTTTGGACACAAATTAATACACCCATAACATGCAACACACTTTGATTCATCAAATTTTGGAAGTCCTTTTTCATCCAAGGAAATTGCCATTGCTGGACAGATATCCGTTTCACAGAGTCCGCAATGTATACAATCGTCCTTTTTTACATGTTTTTTTCCGATAGTGAGCCACATTTCCCATCGTGCGGTAAACAGTAAGCTCCAGAGACTCCAAAAGGGATTGGGTCTAATGACAATTTTTTCTTTTGTTTTCTCCTGAACCATAGTTTGATGGTTCTTTAATATCTGATCTATGTGGAAATCTAATGTATCAAGATACTCTTGTTTTAATCCATCATTTTTCGGTTTCTTTTTTGTATATTTCGGTCTCCACCATCTTATATTATTGGTCCCATATGCCTTGAAAGTGCCCAAACATATGCCTTCGTTTTTTGCTGGTTCTTTATAGAGATTCCAATGCGTGTTTCCCACACCCCAATCACCATGTGCGGTTGTAAAAGTGAAAAAAGCTTTTTTCTTTGGAATCTTTAAATTTTCAATGAGTTTGGTGGCGAGCCGTGGTGCCCTCATGGCATAAACGGGGGCACCAAATCCCAGAATATCATATTTTTGTAAATCAAGGTTCATTTTTTGATTGGGGGGCTTTTTTTTCAATCTCACCGATATGCCCTGATGTCCCCTCTTTCGAAAACCCTTGAGGATTTCATCTGCTAGCTTTGCCGTTGCTCCAGTTCCACTAAAATAAAAAATACAAAACCTCATTTTATCCAATCCTTTAATTCGCCGGTTATCACATGGGGACATCCTTTTAAGCTTTTGAGGTTTTTACTGCCCGTGAGAAACATTGTGGCTTTCAATTCCCTAATATATTTTTTAATTTTTTCCAATAAGCAGCTAAATCCTTGATCTGCTGCTTTTAGTAATGGCTTTGCCACAGAAACATAATCTGCACCAATCGCTATTGATTTTGCCATCTGGATCCCCGTTCTTAATCCGCCACTTCCAATAATCTTCGTTCCTTTATTCCCTAATTGATTGCCCCAAATGATACTGGCAGCGGTTGGGATTCCCCAGTTCCAAAAGGCTTTCCCAAGGTAATTATTATGATCATTATTATTAATGGCTTTTTTCTTCTCTTTTTTATTATACTTGTCTTTGTTTGTTTTAGGCGTCTTAGTATACCGGAAGGATTCTATTGCGGGAAAGCTGGTTCCGCCTAATCCGGACACATCAATGTAATGGATTCCATTTTCAATGAGTTTGTGAATAGTTCCCTTTCCCATTCCCCCCCCTGTCTCTTTTACAATAATGGGTAAGCGTATATGTTTTTTTAAGTCCAAAATTGCTATGGTTGCATTCTTAAATCTTGGTTCCCCTTCGGGTTGGCAAATCTCTTGGAGTGGATTCAAATGGACAGAAATACCATCCGCCTGGATCTCTTCTAAAGCCTCTAATACATAAGGTATAAATTCCTTGTCCCTAATTTGAGGGATCCCAATATTTCCAATAAGGATTATTTCGGGGGCCACATCTCTCACTATTTCAAATGAATCTCGTATCTTTTGAATTTCCCTTTTTTTCTGTCCTTGGTCCTTTTTGTTTTCTTTCCCCATTTTTTGATATGTTTCTATTGCTACTCTTTGGGATCCTAAGATCATAGGAATGTTGAAATTACTTGCTGCTTTAGCCAACATCTTATTAAACTTCATTGCTCGAGAA